>JANQPW010000036.1 GCA_028285285.1 Silvanigrellales bacterium | reverse complement strand
CGGGCTCAAGCCCCACCGCCCGGAGCAACAACTCAGTGGCGAGATCCAATTCCCGTTCGAGCTCCACAAGGGTATAGCCAAGATGGTTCAGAGCAGGGCTGAACTCGGGTTCGTCTTGTGTGAGTGCCTTGAGCGCTTGAATTGATTTCTCTTTGCCCTCCACGAACTCCAGATAGACGGCTTCTAAGTAGCGATATTCGGGTTTTTTTCGATATTCTGACGGTGCGCTGCGAATGGCTTGAAGTGCTGCGCTGTAGTCTTTGATTCGGGCTAAAACGCTGGCCCGAAACCGAAAATACTGTTCATCTTTCTCGGAGCTCTGCGAGTAGGTCTCGAGAAGTCCCTTGGCCAACCCCTTCTGGCCCAGCTCCAGGTGGGCAATGATCCGCCGCTGAATGGCGGAGCTATGGTACTCACTCTTTTCGGGCACCCGCGAATAGAGGCCAATGGCGCTCTCGTAGTTCTTGCGGTTTTCATCGCATTGGCCAGCAAAGTAGAACATTCTTCCCGGTTCACTGGTTGTCTTTGACAGTTCGAGAAATCTCTTTTTTGCGCCTTCATAGTCCTCTTCTTGGAAGAGCACCACTGCCAACTGAAACTTGAGGTCCGGATCGATGGGTTTGTCGGGCGAATCGCCGAGCTCAATTTTGAGTAGCAGGCGCCGGGCTTCTTGAAGCTTCTCGCTCTTCAAGAGCTGAGAAACATAGTATTTTGCAAGAGCATCATTTTCCGGCTGCTTTTCGTAGGCATGTCGAAAATACTTTTCTGCACTCTCATCATTTTTCTCTTCGAGTGCAATAAAGCCGGCCAGGGTCCAACCTTCAATATTGTCGGGATCAATTCTCAGAAGGTTGTCCAAAAGGGTCTTGGCGCTTGTGAAGTTTTGCTCTTGGAACCGAATGCGTGCGAGCTTCAAAAGGAAATAAGGAGACTCTGGGATGTTTTTGATCGAGGTGTTCAGAACGGCCTCGGCCTCTTTCTTTTTTTCTGCTGAGAGCAAGGCCTCAACATAACGAGCAGCGACTTCTTCACTTTTTGGGTGACGCTTGTGGGCATCTTTGAGAAGAGCAAGCGCCTCAGCGTGAGCGCCGCGCACCTGAGCCAGATAGGCTTCCGCGAGTTTGGGCTGCGGGTCTTTAGGAAAAAGAAGTCGTACCTTGCGTACGACATTTTCAGCATCGTCATTTCGACCAAGGAAAGTGAGAACACGTGCAAGCTTTAACCCCACAACGAGATTAGGCGACTCGTCGTAGACGGCCTGATAGAGTATCTGGGCGGTTGCAAATTCCTTCATGAGTGTGAGGCGTTCTGCTGCAAGAAATGCTTCATATCGCTCGCCCTTGTCGAGATCACCCCTTTCAGCCTTCTGGGTGAGCTCGAGGATCCGGATCTTCTCTTCTTTTTCTTTGGCCACAAGCCCTGTGGACTCTGCCAAACGAGTTGCCGTAGCGCAGCCGGAGAAAGCGAGCACAATGGAAGAGAGCAGTGTGAACAAGACTCTTTGGTGATGCAGTTCGCTCTTTCCAGACCGACACCAGATCATGGGGTTCCTTTCTGACCGTTGCCTTTCAGGCTCTCGACAAAGGATGCTGGGAGGTTGTCAAAAGAACCACTGCTCATAAAAACAACTGTGTCGCCAGGAGTTGTTTCTTCAATGAGAGAGTTGAGAAGAGAGTTGCTTTCTTCAAAAGCCCGAGCACAGCTCCCTATTTTCTCTGCCACTTGACGTCCGTTGAAGCGTTGAGCTTCCGGAATGCGGAGATCCTGCGCGGCCCTTCCCAGATAGACCTGGTCGGCGCCTTCGAGGCTTTGGGCAAGCTCGTTTTGCAGCACACTCCGACGCATTGTGGCATTTCTTGGGTCGAAACAAACCCGGAGTTTTCCAGGTTTGTGAGTAACATTGTGGTAGTCGCGAAATGCCGCCAGCGTTTCGCGAACAGCAGTGGGGTGATGTGCGAAGTCGTCGAACACAGACAACTGATCTTTTTGATAAAGCAACTCAAAGCGCCTTTTCACACCACGAAAACCTCCCAAAGCTTCAGACCACCGCTCGGCGGCCGAAGAGGAGAGCTCTGCCGCGGCCTTAAGTAGCCTCTCCGAGCTGTAGCCCTCATGCTTTTCTTGCAGAAGATGATAGGCATGGAGCACCGTCATAGACGCCACAATGTTCAGGGCATTGTGATGGCCAAAGAGCTTTGTGCGCACGGTGTGTTTTTGTCCGTTGGGCGACCTCAGTTCCAGTTCGCTTCCGTCTTCCAAGGTTTTGAGCTTCAACAATTGCCAGTAGGGTCCGTCCAAGTCGACGTCTTTTGAACCAAAAAAAAGCGTGGGAATGTCACTTTCTCGAAGCACCTCGTGCACATTTACGCTGTCGGCGTTAGCCACAACAATCCCTTTTTTTGCTGCGGTGACTTCAGCAAGACGGCGAAACTCAGCTTGAATCGCAGTGAGGTCTGAATAAATGTCGGCATGATCAAACTCGATATTGTTGATGAGAGCAACACGGGGTTCGTAGTGAAGGAATTTAGGGCCTTTGTCGAACAGGGCTGTGTCGTACTCATCACCCTCTAAAATAAACAGGTCTTTCTTACCGAAATGGAAGCCTTGGCTGAAGTTCAAAGGAGAGCCGCCTATGAGGTATGAAGGATCGTTGCCAAGCTCTTGAAAGGCAAAAGCCAGTGCGCTGGTTGTTGTCGTTTTTCCGTGTGTTCCAGCGGCAACAATGTTGAAGGAATCCTTGAGGAAGTACTCGCGGAGAAAGGCTGGAAAACTGAGGGTGGAAAGATGTGTTTGCAGCAGCGCCTCAAACTCCTCATTTTTTTGAAGGCTGCCATCTAAGCGAGAAATGGCATTGGCTAGCACCACAAGGTCAGTTTCTTCTGGGCGTATGTTTTCCTTTTTGTAACCCACGGCAGGTTTGATGCCGAGAGAGCTCAGAACATTGCTCATTGGAGGGTAGATAGGGCCGTCACTGCCGGTGACGGAAAGGCCGGCTTTTTTCGCCAGGCCAGCTACCGCAGTCATGCCCGTGCCCCCAATTCCCAAGAAGTGAACACAAGTTTTGTCGAGGCGTTTTCTGGGCACATCGAGAACCTTGGCGCCAGTGTGCAGTTTGGATGTGCTCGAGTTGGTTTTGGGTCGATCAAACGAGAGGGAGACCTGCCACTCTGTTCCCTGTTTTTTCGCAAACTCAACACGAGCTCCAGCAACGAGCGGCATGCGCCAGTTGTCGTGCCCAAAAATGGGCAAAACAAATGTTGGCAAGCCTGTTCGTTGGTGGACTGATCGCGCCAAAACCTCTGGTTCTACTTCTTTGTCTTCAGCGTCGGTGCATGCGGTGAAGTTCCCCAGAACAATTGCCTCACTGTGTTGTAGAAAACCTGAGTTGCGCAGTGAGTCAAATTTGCGAAGAATGCGGTAGAAATCTTCGTTGATGTCTTCAAGAAAAAGGATGTTCCCACGCGGAGGGCGCAGGTTTCGCAGCGTAGCGAGGCTTTCTGCGAGGCTCAGGTTGAGCGGGAGAATGCTGCCATCAATGGTATCGTTTTCGCTTTCATTCACGAAGCTCAAGGGTACATCTTGCTCAATGGGAGGTACTGTTTCCCCTTTCATCAACTTCACAGTTAAATCCGCTTGGAGTGATTTCGTCTCAAAAAGATTTTCTTCAAAGGCGTGTCCTCCCATGATGTAGTGCAGATTTGGATATTTAAAAGAGAGAACAGTTCCGATGAAAGAAACGTCTGAATAGCCCACGAGGATCTTCTCCGGCAGCACTGGAGGGAGCATTTGCTCGAGGGCCAGAAGCAAAGAGGTCGATCCAAAACCACCCTTTGCGGCCCACAAAGTGGAGTTGCTTCGCAGTGTCAAAGCTTGGGCCAAATGCATGGCCCGATCAAGTGTGTACCCGGCACTTGAGCCATCTTCAGAAGGAGTTTGCGGTTCAAACAGTGTGGGCTCGAGCCCTCGCTGACGGATCTGTTTGAGGCGGTTCTCGCGTTTTTCTTCTGAGATGTTGAGCTGTCCGGATGGAAAGACGATGCCGATGTCTTTGTTGTTCGATGGCATGAAATCACTCTCCACTGTCTTCTTCAAAGGGGCTTACGGGCGCTATTGCCAGATAAGTTTCCTGGGGAATTGTTGACTTCATGTGACGAACCGAGAAAGCAAAGAAAACATAGGGGACCTTCAATTGGTGTGCAGCTGCACTCACATCTGAGTACCTCTGGGCGAAGCTCGATTCTAGCACGCCCAAGGCATCTCTGCACAACGACTGTTTGTGTTGGGGAGCTGAGCACCTCACATGAAGTTCGGAGCTTGCTTTCGTGGGAAAGGAGCTCCCACGAATTGTTCTCGGGATCGCTTTGAGAAGTTCAGAAGCATTCCGATGTTCGCTCAGCTCAAGATGAGCACCTTTGTTGAGAACGCTGGTGACTCGTGCGACAGGCTGGCTCTGCGTCTTTTCTCTAGGGAAGCGGTCAACTGTTTCCGCAATCCCTTCCTCAACTGGAAAATGATGGCTAAACCCCTTTTCCCGACTCCCTCCCTGATCGAGCCAGTAGGCTTCAAAGGTCTTTGGAGAAGCTGTCAGATTTCCCAAGTCGACCTTTATGGTGTCAAAATCGAGGCGTTTTGAAGTTGCTCCCCCTGTGTGTGAGCAGGGAACTGTGGAGCGCCAGCCAGTTGTCGTTGTTACGAAACAGCGAAGGTTGGAACGGTAGGAGGTCACCAGGGCTCCTGTGGCCAAAATGGTTTTTCCTCGCAAAACTTGGCATGAGTCAATGTGAGATGGGTTTGCTATCGAAGCTCCGGTCGTTGCAGATGTGGAAGCTTGATTTGAGTAGCTTTTGATTTCGCTCACGAGACGGTTGAGAGAGTAGAACCGGAAAACAAGCTCTTGTGGATCCGTTTCCAACACGGGGTGGCTGAGGAGGCAGGTGGGGCTTTGAGAGTCGTCGTCACTCAAGTAAAGCTGCGCAGCGGCAGGATACTGAAATTCACCTTCGATGGGAGCAACACGAAGTGTGCCTTTCCAATTGACCTTCCTTTGTGTGGGGGTCACGAGAGTTGCTTCCAATTGAAGGTTGTGGTCCGTCAGCGGTTCCATTGAAAACTCCACTTCACCATCGGGGTCTATGGGGGTGCAGGAGCTATCGCGACAAATACGCATCGTTTCAACCGCGAAGCCGGGTGGGATGCCGAGCTCGGGTTGAGAAAGAATGATCTGTCTGATGATTTCTGCCGCGGAAGCCCGTTTCGAGTTCTCGTTCAAAACGAGGTTGAAGTCGGGGCTTTGGAGTTGGACCTGTTCCGGATTTTCTAGGGTCTCTGTCAATTGCGTTAAATGCAGGATTCCGGAGCTTTTTGAGAGCCCATCGTTGAACATGTCGAGCACAAGGAGAAAGGAGCTTCGACCACCTTCTGGAGCCGGAGGTTTGACCTGAAGGTGGAGAAAGACGAGGCCGTGCTCAACTTCATCAGTCTTTTGCAGAACGATTTGATTGTCTTCTAGAGTTATCTGTGGACAAGGGCCGTAGAGTGCAACACAAGACTGGATCGTATCCACTTGAGCTCCGCTTGGAAGTGTCAGCTTCTCAGGTCCAAAGCTTTCAATTGGAATGGGAAGGTAGTGACTTGGAGCGATAGCTTCTTCCCTTGCGGTGTGGTGTTCCTTCTGTGGGGTTGTGGCGCCGCGGGATCGCCGACCCGAAGTGGTGGGGAGTGCGGTGGTGTTGTCGTGAAAGGCTCGCCCTTCGTTCACCCTCTTTTTGGCCACAAGCACCCCGTCGCTTGCCACGGCGCGACAAGGGGGGATCGCATCCGGTCGTTCAAGAAGTCCTGATAGAGAAAAGATTTTTTGGAAGAGGAGAACCGATGTGGTTTGAGATAGGCTCGAGAAGAGTTGGGGTTTATGGCCAGCTCCGCTGAGAGAGAGGGAGCCGTGCACGTGGTCGTGGTCGGGATCGAACAAAGATGCTTCACACCGGACTTTGTCCTCTTCTTTGGAGAGGGTCATCTGCACTATTCGTGGGGCGCGGTTGCGCCTGAGAAGAGCAATTTCAAGCGCTGCCGCAGAGTCATTTCCCCAGCGCCGATCCCAAACTTTAAAACGCAACAGCGCAGGTGCAAATCGATCGCTCGGTGCATGTGGGGACGGCTCGAGGGGGAGATCGGCAAGAGCCCTCCGAGGAATGTCCAGCACAAGTTCCATTGTTGTGCTGCGGAGGCCTCGTTCGATGACACGACCCGGCCGTGAGCAGAAGTTTTTGTCTGTCCAGGGCTCCGGCGCCCGACCTGCGCTGCAGACCAAGTGAACTCCTTTGGTTGGCACAGATAGACTCCGTGGCACATCAACTCGAAATGGGAAGGACAAGCCAGATTCCTGCTCTTCTTGGATATGCCATTTCTGCTGCTGGTGGAGCTTCAGTTCCCCATCTGGCGCAAAGAACTTTGAGGTACCAACACGAACCGTTTGTGCGTCTTCAGAAACAACAAGGCAACGAACGGGAGCAGGCAGTCGGCGAGACTGTTTGGGCGCGTACAGTGGTGAGGAGCTTCTTTGGACCAGACCTTTTTCCTTCGAAATCCAAAGAAACACAGCGGTAGATAGCTGCTCGGGCGGCAATGAGTTTCGGCACAGCAGAGTGTTTCCGGAGGGAAGGAGTTGGATCTCCACTTCATCAATGTTTTGAAGTCGTCTTTTAAACCCCAGCAGTGTGCGGAGTGCGATTGACTTTTCTTGGCTCTCAGAGCCCAGCTGTGCTTTGAGGTGGAGCTGACTGGGAGGGGCGTTTGGATCTAAACGGCTCACAAAGACTGCTGCAACCCCACCGTTGTTGATAGACTCCGTGTTGCAAATCCATTGAGGTGAGTCTGTGCTGCAGCTCAGAAGGCTCAGGGGTTGTTCCGGGCGGAATGTGAAGAGGGCATGCTTCCTCTTGGTTTCAAAAAACAGAGACTGGGGAGCGCCTTCGAACAGGTCACTCTTGTGAGGAGAAGGATCCGACCAAGCCATGGCCGCGTAGCGACACTGGAGTTCGCCAGAAGGTATGTTTTTCAAAAAGAGGACCGGTGTCTTATGTGAGTCGAGCTCTTGGCCATTCAGCCGCCAAGAGGTTTGTGCTGACAAAAGGGTGCGGGCGCCAGAAGAACAAAGCGCAACCGATTGCCCCCCAATTTTTCCGAGTCGGAGCTGCGATCTGAGGGCGAGAAACGAATGGTTGAAATCCATGTCGTGTCGCTCTTCTCGATTGACTGGTGGCAAAGTCTGTCGGGTTTTGCGGGTCAATGAGGCCTCGGTTAACGAGAAAAACAGACCATCATCTGCAAGAATCTGGCACACATAGCTCTTTTGGATATTGAGTGTGCTGGCTGAGAGAGTGGAAGAGTGGATGATACGTTCCAGAGAACCCCTTTTGTCGTAAACTTTCCAAACGGTTTGAGAGCGAACGGACGGGTTCTGGCCCGTGAGCCGGCAGCGGTAGGTCACGCCGAACTCGGTCTGCAGCACGTCAATGCTTGCGTTAGACTGTCCTCGGGTGTGGCGTGTCAAAGCCGGGGTGGCGCTGGGAGCTTGAGCGAACTGCGCCTCTTCAGGCAGTGTTTGGGTATCGGCGGCGCCAGCATGCAGGCCACACATAAGCAACGGCAAGGTCAAAGAGAGAGGCCAGAACGAAGGGTTCTTAGTATCGAGGAACCGACGGGTCGACTTCGCAACTATAGCCATCTATTCCGCCTCGGAGTGA
>JANQPW010000035.1 GCA_028285285.1 Silvanigrellales bacterium | reverse complement strand
GCCAGTTGTTTTCGGGCTGAACCCCTTCGTGAGATCGGAAGGCGGTGGTGAAAGCATTGGCCTCCATCCAGCGGTAGAGCAAGTTTTCTTCCCGTCCATAGCCAATTCCGTAGATCTTAAACCCCGAGAAGCCGCCGATGTCTGAATGGTTGAGTGATAGGCCAGAGAACCCTCCGCTCATCAAACCAAGAAGGGCTGATTGGAATCCATCGTGCCTGTCCCAGGTGACCATTTGATCTCCTTGCCAAAAAAGACCAACAGAAGATGGGCTTCGGGTGAACCCTGAACGGTGAAAGGTCAAGACTTCCCGCTGGAGGCCCTTTTCGGCAATGGCCTCTCGATTGAGCTTGGCCCACTCTTCAGCGTACAGGTTGTGGTAGTGATATGCATCGCCTTTGGAAAGGTTGCTGTCAAAAGGCAGGGCTTCACCGAAATCGGCCATCCAGCCGCTGAGGCCAGAACCGATCAGGTTGTCTTTGATGATCTTTTTTAGCCACCGCCGTGCTCTTTTGTTGCTCAGGTCAACAAGGGTCGCGCCAAAAGAGGTTTGTTCGAGGCGGTAAGGACGGCCGTCTTTGCGGGTGACAAAGTACCCCCGCTCAAGAGCCTCTTCGTAGAGGTTTCTGCGGAAGTTGTCCTTTCTCCTAGGGTAGTTGGGATCATCAAGTGGATCTCCTGCTACATTCACTAAAAATGGATTGATGTAGCCCAGCACGCGTATGTTCTTGGCGCGGAGCTCTGAGATCAGCCTGGGCCAGTCGTCATAGTGGTCTTCGTCGAGTTCCCAATTCCACCACAGTTGAGATCCCACATTGGTCCGCCTTTGCCCCACCCAGTCTTGGAGCCAAAGTGCTGCGATCTCCGCACCTGATTCCTCCAATTGTTGCACCACTCGACGAACTTTTGCGGTACCGCCCTGAAGCCCGACAATGGCTCCCTCTCCAACCCATGCTGGGAGGTTTTTCATGCGACCGGACCACCTTGTGTAAGAGGAAATTAAACTGAGGAGGTCTTTTTCAGAGAAAAATGCTCCTTCAATGGTGGAGTCGAAAATGCGCGCGACAGACTGCTCACTTTGGCTCAGATCAAATTCGCTGTAACCACTGTTCTTCAGATAGAAGCCGCGCTTTTTGTTGGACAGGTATTGAGGGATGGCAATGTAGGTCGTGAACTTATTTCCGCCGCTCCACCCTCCCGTGCTGGCGTTCACCACGGGAGTGATGATGGGGTGCCCACGGCCAATTCCCTGTTCCCTCACAAGGATAGGTATCTTCTGGCCTTTGAGGTTGAGAAAGGAATACTGTTCACCAAAGCCAAAAAAAGCCTCATCTGCCGCCGATTTCGTGCGGAGCTCCCAGTAGTTCCAGCTTGAATTCGGCGACGAGACCTTGAATTGAATGTGGTCTCGTTTGTCCAAACGGAAACTCACAAGCACTTTTCCTCTGCAGTTCTCGGACTTGTCGCTAAAGCCTCCAACAATGCGGGCCTTTCCACGAGAGAACCCCAGCGAATCAATTCTGAACTGCCGACAGACAAATTGAATGTTCTCGTTTTCTACCCGAAACGCACCTCGGCCTTCTTGAATGTTTATATTGGCCGCTCCCACGGAAAGGAAACTCGAGGTCTTGGCTTTAAAGACAACCGCTTCGGCGAGTTCGGTGTTTGTGAGCGTGATGTGATTGCTTGCGGGGTCTATGCTCAAATGGTACTTCCCAAGGCGGTGTGCTGATTCTGTTCCCGCCCAGCTGTCGGTGGAGTGGGCTGTCAACGCTGTGCTGCTCAGGGAGAGAGCAAGGGAAAGGTCGACAGCAACTCGTGAAGACATGAGCACCCCAGGGTTGGTCAATTTGTTACATTGTTTGGTATAAATGTAACATCAATCTGAGAAGTAGGTGTTTTTTAGATGTCAGCGCTTCACTCTGTCACGAGCATTGACAGCAAAGCGCCCATCTGCGTCCTTTTCTGGAATCTTTAAGGAACGGTGGTTGGTCAATGAAAGCGATTGTTCAGGAGTCTTATGGCTCTCCTCACGTGTTGCATGTTCGTGAGGTTGAGAAACCTCAGCCAGCGCCGGGGGAAGTTCTCATCCGCGTTCAGGCCACAGCTGTGAACGACTACGACTGGAGTCGGGTCAGTGGCAAACCCATCATTTACCGATTGATGTTTGGTCTGCGCAAGCCCAAAACGCCGATTCCGGGTATGGAGCTGAGCGGGGTTGTCGAGGCCTGTGGCGAGGGTGTCACATGTTTTCAGCCTGGCGATCGAGTCTTGGGAGACACCTCGGATCATAAATTTGGGACATTTGCCGAGTATTTTGCGGTGAATGCGAAGGCGCTCAGACCTTTGCCCGATGGGGTGAGCTTTGAACAGGCGGCGGCAACTCCACACGCGTCACTTCTCGCTTACCAGGGGCTTTGTCAGGTGGCTCATCTCAAAACGGGTCAGAAACTGCTCATTAACGGAGCGGGTGGGGGTGTTGGAGCCTTTGCTCTCGGCTATGCCCGAAGTTTGAACTGTGAGGTGACAGGAGTCGACTCGAGAACAAAGCTCGACAGAATGAGAGAATGGGGTTTTGACAGCCTCTTGGCTTACGAAGAGTGTGACTTCACTCGCCAGGGGAGGGAATATGATGTGGTCATCGATGCCAGAAGCACCCGGCTTCCCTGGAGCTACCTCAGATCGCTGCGCCCTGGTGGTTGTTATGTCACTGTAGGAGGGGACTTGCTCAAGCTACTTCTCTTGGTGATCCTCAACCCTTTTTTGAAGCTGCTCACAAAGAAGAGGCTTCGCATTCTTGCGCTCAAGGCAAACGAGGGGCTCGAAGAGGTTCTGAAACTTGCTGATGAGGGCGCTTTAAGCTGTCCCATTGATGGCCCCTTTCCACTTGAAGAGGCTTCGCGGGCCATCGAGAGGTTTGGCAAGTCTCAACATGTTGGAAAGATCGTTGTGAGAGTTAGCTCACCTTAACGACTCGAATCCTCGATTGCCTGCTCCAAACAATTGGCATAGCGCTCAGTGTCCATTTCGAGAATAGGGGGATTGCCGGTCCAGCGATGATGGAGAACCGCTTCCGCACTTGGCTCAGCCGGCAAGGCAACTTCAAAGTCTGTGTTGTTGCACTCAATGACTCTTCCAAAGTCGTCATACTCACATTCTGTTCCGTGCTTGTAGCGAATGAAAGGAAGCCCGGCACTGATGTTCACACCGGAACCTGGAATACCCCACCCGTCCGGTTGAAACACTTCACGACTGTTCCGCCATTTCTTAGCTCTGCGCCGGCTAAGAATCACAGGGAGGGCTTTACACGGGAGCTCAACCATTAGAAGATGCGGGAAGCGACCTCGCCAATGAGGCCGCTTCTAAAAAGGCTTGAGAGTAAACACGGCATTCAGTTTGTAGAGGGGAGTAGATCCGGTGGACACAAGAGCGCATCGCTTTGAAAAGAGGAATCGCAAGCAAACGTCACACCTGTGCTCGACGTTCTTGCTGGGGGCTGTTTGCTTGATGGGTGTGAGTATGGGCTTGCTTTCAAGCTGCATTCTAAGAGATTCAAAGGTGAAGTCAATTGTTGGTTCCTCTCAGACATCTGGTGGACCTTCCGCTGTGCAAAAATGCCTTGGGGAAATTCAGAACACCTTTGGCTTGAAGTTCGGCGCCGTTGAAAGCCGCAAAGACAATGTGGCTTGTTTCACAGTGCACTCAACGGCAGCGACTCGCCTTCGGCTCATGTTTTTTAAGCGATCAACACGAGAGCGGGAGTTTTTGAGTTTTGATTTGGAAAAAGGCAGTCAAGGGAAGGTCACGACCACGGGCAATGCCGACAGCCTGAACGTCACAGGTCACTTCAATCCAAACCTGAACGCTTTCACCTTCAAAGTCATGGGGCCACTCGACGTGTTGCGCTCAGACTCAGGCGCGATCATTTATGCCTATCGGGCTTGGGGCAGCAACTGGCCCCACACGGGAGACTGGAAACCGGGAACTCTGACGGGACGCATTCAAGACATTGGCCCCGACTCGCAGCGTTTCAACCCCAACAAAGTGCTGCTTGACCCGTATGCCCTCGAGGTCACGCATGACTACGTTCACGAAAACATCTGGAACGATCTCAAAGCGACGCAGAATCGGGTGATCGGAGAAGAGCGACGCATTGTCTTTGAGGATTCGGAGGCCGGTTCCGATGTGTATCGCATTGGAGTTCCTCTCGACATTTACCGCAATGGCCCTACAACCGATTCCATTGACACGGTGCTTCATGCTCCAAAAGCCGTTCTCCAAGACGTTGGAGCGTTTCAGCCTTTCACTCATAAGCGCCCGGACCGGCCCTTTTGGCAAGACATTGTCTATCAAACTCATGTGAGAGGGCTCACCAAGGCCCACCACATTGCGCCCACGGTTCAGCGCTACGGCAGTTTCGATGTGAACGGTATATCGGGAACAGTGTATGACGGCACGCAACTCGAAGTGAGTGCGGTGCAGGGCACCTACGATGCCCTTCGTCAGAAGGCCGAATATCTCAAAAAATTGGGGATAACGACCGTTTATTTACTCCCCGTTCACGAATACAACAATGCCGCAAACGGACAGTCCGCCTCCATTCGAGACAACTACTGGGGCTACTGGAACTACAACTACTTCTCCGCAGACAAACAACTGGCGGCCACACGAGGACCTGGTCAAGTCATCAAGGAGTTTCGGGCCATGGCACGTGCTCTGCATGAACACGGCATCAAACTCATGATCGACGTTGTCTACAACCACACGGGTGAGCACTGTTACGGCGATGACGAAGCGAAATCGGTTGAAAGCGTGAGCTGCGAATCCCACGGTCCAATTTTTTCAATGCGGGGGTTTGACAACACGTTCTATATGGCCTCCCCCGACTTGCGCTACTACTACAGTTCCAGTGGTGTTGGACCGTCCCTTGACAACATGTCTGAGACAGGCAGCACCCTCATTCTTCAGTCTCTTCGCTATTGGCATGAGTTCATGGGTGTTGATGGGTATCGATTTGATGTGGGTCCTCACTTGGGTGGCCGGCAGATCCGAGATGAGTCCAACAACGTTGTGGGGCTTAACAATTTTGATCGCCAAAACGAAGACACCCTGCTGTGGCGCATCGCCCAAGGGGAAGGACCTAAAGTGAGGCACATATTGGCTGGAGGTGAGGGGGTTGATATGATGGTTGAGCCCTGGGGAATGACTCAGGGCTTCCAAAGCGGGAACTTCTCCCCAGGGTATTCAGAGTGGAATGCGAAGGGGCGCGACACCTACAAAGAAACCATGATGAAGCCCGTGGAGTTCACCCCACCGAGTCGACTCTCCGAAGTTTTGCTGGGCACGTTTGGCCTCTACGCTGGAGATTACTTCAACGATGTTGATCGCTGGTTGGCGCAGAAGCGGGGGCCCATTGCCAGTATCAACTACGTTACGGCTCATGACGGAATGAACATGAGAGATCTTGTCACCTACGGTAGCCCGACAGACAGCGATTCCGATGGAGACAAGAGCTGGGATCACGGAGGAGATCTGAACCAAAGCTTTCGTTCGGTGAGGAACTTCCATGCTCTTCTTATGGTCTCGCGCGGTATCCCCCAGGTTTTTGGTGGAGATGAGATCTTTCACTCCAAACGAGGGCGGCACAACTCGTACAACGTGGACAACCCCGACACCTGGCTTCAGTGGGATCCTGGAAGCTGGGAAAAGCCAAAGCAGCATTCGGGTGGATCGGTCAACACGGAACAATTTGGGGCTCACGTTCAGCTTCTTCCGTTTCTGCAGCACCTCTATTGGCTGCGCCGCAATCATGTGGCTTTTGCTCACCCCATTTGGACGAACTATGATCCAAAATCTCTTGTGAGCTGGTACTACGACGATGGGAATTCCGTTGGGCCAAACGTAGGTGGTGAGTTCTGGAACAATGGTGATGAGGGCTTCCTCGGCATGCGGATTGACAATGGGCCCTATATTCGGAGTGACATGCCCGTGCGGTCGTTCTTCGTGGCCATCAATTGGAAATCTGAGAAGCGCAAACTCCACCTTCCCGGTCTTTCCGGAGGGCAGGAACAGGCTGGAACACGCTGGTGCCAGCTCTTTAACACGGGAATTGGCGCCAACAAAGGTGGGTTTGGCTTTCACCCTCAAGGGCGTGCTCAGTGGTTTGAAGCTGGGCTCATAGAGGAACGAAGTCTTCAAATTTTTGCGGAGCGTGTGGGCAGTGAAGATGAAAATGGGATTTGCTCGGGCCCGTCATTGATCCCGCTTGAGGAACCAACAGAGGTCAATCGCGAGTTGACAAAGGTATCACGAGAAAGCATGGATGCGATTCTCAAATCCAAGACCTATCCTCAGCCGCCCGATTTCATGGTGAGGCACGTTCAGCGGCTGTACGGCCGCTAGAGCCGTTCACTCAGGCGTAAGCAAAGGAAGGAAACCAGCTCCTGTGAGGTCTCAGTGCTTTCGGCAGACGTAAAGAGGGGGCTGGGAGTGCTCGCTTTCAGCTTTTGTTGGTTGAACGGCACCACAAAAATCTCTGTACAGCTCTTCAGAAGTTTCGTGGAAAGCGGTTTCTAATTTTTCCAAGAATGGCTCGAAGGTGTGAGTGCTCCTGGTCAAAAACTTTAAAAACCCCCTTAGTGAGTTTTGAAATTGGGCAGGTGCGCCCAGCTTCCAAAACTCTGTGTCAAAAGGAGCAACCTCACCCGAATCTGAAATCAGCACTTGGAAGTCTAGAGGAGCAACTCCGAGGCGTTTGAGAGCGAAAAGAGTGTTCGCAATGTTTCTCGGAACTCTCGAGTTTTCGTTGAGTAACCGTTGGAACGGTTTGGAACTGTTCTCCAAGTCGTCTTTCCAACTGAATTTTCTTTCGTTTGGGAACTTTTCCCGGGTCATCGTGTAATACCCGACAGCTCTTCCATCCGTCTTTAGCTGCGTTTTGAAGATTTCGAGGTCATCTTCAAAACGGCCAAAGCTCACGATTCCAGGGCCGTTAAGGCAGGTTGCAAGAAAGCTGGTTTTCAGCTGTGTGATCCTTTTCTCATTCAGACTTTGAGCCGAGTTTTCCTTAAACTTGGCTACAAGCACGGTGTTTACTTTAAAATAAAGGCCAAAATCGGGAAAAAAAAGATGTCGGTCTTTGCTTCTTCCACTTGCCACGAAGGTCATGTTGCGGTCTGCGGGAATGATCTCAGACAGAAGAGAGATTTCAGCGAGTTTGTGTTGGATCCAGTCATTGACAGCGGAGTCTTCTTTGACCCATTCCTTGAGCCGTTCAAGTCTGCAGAATCTTTCTCGGGGGCCAACAGGGAGTGTTTGGAAAAACAGGCTGTTGTGCTGAGGTTTAGTCTTCTGGTTCTGAAGGCAAGAAACAGTGGTGAGATGAAGCACGATTGGCAAAACCCACGCTATCTTCAAAGGTGTCTCCTGGACCGGTAGGGTTCACCGTAGAATTGTATAGATTCAAGGATGTTGGCGCAAGCACAGACTCTGATGGCAAAGAAGCCCTCAATGCCAAAATAACACCTCTTCTAATGATCTGGATTCGTTAACTAATTCTCATGATTTATGAAAAAAAAATGACAATGGGTGATTTGAGTTTTGTTTTCACGCTCAGATTCCGAATGAGTGGAAGCAAGGGAGCGCACTCGGCGCGACAGACGGGGTGTCAACGAGGTGAGCGACAGATGAAAAAAACAAAGATATTCTTCATTTCAGCATTCTTGTTGCCGTTTGCTGCCGCTGGCTGTTCTGGTGTTCGCGGAAGCTCCGGAACGCTCGCGTTGCAAACAACCTCTCCCGAGCCTCAAAAAATTGAGACAAAGTCGAAAACCCCCATAGACTCCGAAAGCCCGGATCTTCTGCAGGAAAAGCAAGTCGAACTCGACAGGAAGGCCGGCGTTACGACCTTTTCCCTTGCTGATTTCTTCGAAGAGAGCCCAGCTAATGTTGTTTGTGCTTCGGGGTGCGGAGATTTTGTGAGTTTGGACCCGGAGTTGAATTCACTTGTCATCAACTTCGCAAAGGCTCCGAAGGGAAGAATTGAAATTGTGCTCAAGAATCTAGCTGACCCAGATTCAGAGCCCGTTGTGCTCGTGTTTAAAAAACTTCAAAAACCCGGTTCTGAGAAACCCAAGAAGTCTGGCCTCGCCGAGACGAATGATTCTCCGGCAGACGAGTCAGAGTCTCAGCCGCCAGCTGCTGAAGAGCAAGGCGAAGAAACAGAACCTGAAGCCGTGGCCACGCCTGTTCAGCTGACTTGCGAAAACGCAACAGTGGAGGCAAATGTTGGAGATGTCTCTCAGCAAACCTGTACAATTTCTGCAGATGATGGAGATGAGTTGACAGCTGCATTTGGCGGCACCTGCGCTTCTTCAGTGGTTCCTGAGCTGAGCACCGCAACTGGCGCACTTTCAGCCCTGATACCCGCAGAAAGGTGCACCCTTTCGGTGACCGTGTCCCGCGCCGAAGAAAACGATGATGTTGCCGATCAGGCAACCTTTGATGTCGAGCTTGTTCCTCTCGCTTATCGGGTGAAAGGAACAGCAAGTGGCATTGAGGGCTCTGGCCTCACTCTCTCCCTGAACTCTTCTGAACAGCTGGCTGTGAGCGAAGACGGAGAGTTTTCTTTTTCCTCAGAGCTGGTGAAAGGTGCTAACTACGCGATCACGATTGCGTCTACACCAGCGTTCCCGATTCAAAAGTGTGAATTGAGTAACGCTACTGGCTCTATGCCTTCTGCCGATGTGCTCAACGTCACATTGACTTGCAGTATCTACAAGGCGGTTCAAATTTCCTCGGGGGCGAATCACACCTGTGTGCTTTTTGAGCAGGGAAATGTGCGCTGCTTTGGCAGTTCAACATACGGAGAAACAGGGTACGGAACTACTGAAAAAATTGGAGACAACGAGCACCCCTGGTCTATGGGTGATGTGCAACTGGGCCAGAAGGCAACCCAGATTTCGGCCGGCGGGCACGTGTCGTGTGCTTTGCTTGAAGACAAGACGGTCACCTGTTGGGGAAGAAACAACAAGGGCCAACTTGGTTTGGGAAGCAGTGTTGAAACCGTGGGTGCAAGCGAAGCTCCCTTGACAGCTGGAAAAGTTGATGTTGGGGACGATGTCTTGCAAGTTGATGTTGGAAAGGAACATGTTTGTGTTCGAGTTGAAACATCAGACTCTCCCCCCAAGAAAAATGTGAAGTGTTGGGGTAATGGAGGGAGTGGTCGTTTGGGATACGAAAACAGCACCACGACCGGCCTCACGCAAAAACCCTCTGCGATTGGCTATGTTGACCTGAACGATGAGAACGTTGCTGACATTAGGGCTGGAGATTTGTCGACTTGTGCGTTGATGGAAGGCACAGGCGATCTGCGCTGCTGGGGCGTTCGTTGGGGTGGTCGGCTAGGAACAAAGCACTCCAACAACAACAGGGGAGATCAGAGTGGAGAAATGCCTCCACCCAAGGCGACTCTTGGCGAGGCGACCGTTTCCATTGCTCACAGCGGAAGTGGAACGTGCATCGTGAATGCAGCCAAGCAGCTCAAGTGTTTTGGTTGGGGCGGTCACGGAAAGCATGGCCTTGGATTCACAGGTGATGCGGGTAGCAGTGTGTTTCCCGATACTCTTGGGTACAACGACATTGGCGGCGATGTGGCCATCGTGGACTCATTTCACGAGCACACGTGTGCAGTGAGGACCGATGGCAAGATGCTCTGCTGGGGTCGAAACAACAACGGCCAGCTCGGGCTTGGAACGACGACCAGCACTGGAGCAAGCACTCCCAATTCTCAGGGGGTGATTCCCCTGCCAGAATCTGTTGTGGGAATCAGTGGTGGAGATCGCTTCACCTGCGCCATCTTTGAAAGTGGCAGAGTGCGCTGCTGGGGGCTTGGACAGCAGGGACGCATTGGTCAAACCCTTCACGTTGGGCATAAGGAGCGAGTGGACTCTCTGGGACCTGTGCCGTTGGGGCAAGATGTGAAAGCATTCAATGCTGCCGAAAATTCAACTTGCGCTATTTTGGCAGACGATTCTATGAAGTGCTTTGGAAGCTCTTGGAAGGGCCGTTTGGGAATTCCCAATGAGACTATTGCCTATGGAGAAAGCTCTGCAAATCCTCCGTCGGCTTCTCCGGGTGTTCAGATTGGTTTCACTCCAAAAACCGCGTTTGGCGCTCTTTCAAGTTGCGCTGTTTCCAACACTGGAGCTGTGAAATGCTGGGGCAACGGAAGTTACTCTGTGAATGGACAGGGCAATACCAGCGATATTGGGGTGACGGATCACCCTTCTGACCATGCTGCCATTCCCTTTTCTCAGGCTGCCATTCAGGCAGACTCCCACGGTAAAGTGGCTTGTGCCGTGTTTGACAACAACACAGTCCAGTGCTGGGGAGATGGGAGCAAAGAAAACCTCGGCTATGGCAATCTTGATTCGATCGGCGACGATGAAACCGCTGACACAGCGGGCGCAGTGTCAGTCGGAGCCCCCGTCACTCAAGTTGCCGTAGGGGCTAGTCACACGTGTGTTTTGACAACGGCAAAAGAAGTGAAGTGCTGGGGGAAAGGTGATCTTGGTCAGCTCGGTCAGGCTTCAACTGCTACCGTTGGCGACGACGAATTGCCGTCAACAACGAGCTCGTTCACACTGGGGGTGAGTTCTCCCATTGCACTACTTGCTGCTGGCTCAAACTTCACCTGCGCACTGCACGAAAACGGGCAGGTCAAGTGCTGGGGTGACAACCAGTACGGTCAGCTTGGCATTGGTTCCACCGACAACATTGGAGATGATGAGCTCGCTTCAACAAGCCAAGTTGTTGCACTCACTGAAAAAGCAACGGCTATTGTGGCTGGAGACAGACACGCATGTGCTTTGCTTGAGTCGAAGAAAGCTCAGTGCTGGGGTTTTGCAGGACTTGGTCAGCTTGGATATGCCGTTCATGAAAACCTTGGCGACGATGAAAGCGTTGGCACCGGCCAAACTGTCACCATTGGGGCGTCGATTCAAAGTCTCTCGGCCGGGATGTCCCACACCTGTGCGCTGACGGAAGACTCCAAGCTCTTCTGCTGGGGCTCTGCGGAAAATGGGCGACTAGGACTTGGTTTGGGTAACTTCAGCTGGGGCGACGACGAAACGCTCGATGCAGACACCCTATATTCGTCCACTATCAACCTCCAGTAGGCATCGGCACATGAACGAGAAGGGGTTCTCACTCGCTCCAAGAGGTCATCTCTTGGACCAGATTCTTGAAACCGATCAGGAAATGGGGCTCGCTTATGAGAGGTCTGTTGGCTTCTACAAGGAGTATCACTCTCATACGAGAGACATCCTTGTGTTTCCGAGGGGCGCCTGTCGTATGCAAGTGAGACAGAAGGGTGAGCAGTCTCCATTTCAGATATCATCAGGAGAACTTCTCTTCATTCCTAAAGGTGTCGTTCACGACGATCTCTCGCGGAGCACGGTTTACGACACTATCGCCCTTCTTCCATCGGAGAAGTTTATGTTGGAGCTTGCGGTTGACAATGAGATTTCGCCGCGGGATATGAAGAGCTTGCGCTCAAAGACCCATTTGCTTGTTCGCACGAGATGGATGAACGGCCTCATTGAGCGGTATGTTTACGAGCGAATTGTGAGTCACAGCCGGATAAAAAACAGCTTGTTTTATCTGGAGAAGCAAATTCTCAACGAGTTTGTGAGAATGCTCTATGAAGACGAAACAACTCAGGTTGGCTCAGAAGAGAGAAACAGAAACAATTTGAATCTTGCCCCCGCACTGCGAAAAATCGAATCAAGCCTTTTCGAGGATATCGATGTTGAGCAACTGGCTCGAGCCGCTGCTTGCTCAAAGGCAAAGCTGCTTCGCGACTTTAAGAACGAACTGGGCACCACTCCAGGTCGTTACATTCGTGACCGCAGGCTCGATGAAGCTGCCAGACTTCTCGAACAAGGGGTAGAGTCTATCGGCAACATTGCCATTCTTGTTGGATATGAAGATCTGAGCGCCTTCACTCGAGCCTTTCGAAAACGATTCGATGCAACACCAAAGGATTACCGCGAACAGCGGGCATCGATCAGGTGAAGCCCTATCTCGCTGTGGGGAAACCTTTCAACCGGAATGGCAAGCGGCTGGACAATGATTTCTGTGGTGACGGCTACCTGGGCCTCAAAGAGATGACCACCAAAGAGCTGAAAATCGCTGCCTGTTAGTGACACATGTGTGTGGACAAAAGGCTCGCCGTCTTTGAAGGAGAGGTTTGCCGTGAGGTTGATGAGCTCGTAGTCTTCGGCATCGAAGACTTTTCTTTGGTATTCTTTCTTCTCAAGGTTGTAGTAGCCCAGTTCAACATTCTTGAGTGCGCCAATCGCGCTCAAGCTCGCAGACTGAAACCCTTGTTCCTTGAACCAATTCTTTACGCTTTTCATAAAGTATTCGTTCTTATCAAGGATGAGGACGTGTGGTGCTTCGGCAAGGCCTGGGTTTTCCTGTTTGAATGATTTCATTTCGATTCTGTCCTTTCTTTGTTTGTGTAAACCAGATTTGGAATTCGGATTCCGAGAGGTAGTGATGTTTCCGTTTCTCCTATCCAGACTCTGCGATGTCTCCTCATTCGAGCTCCGTGGACCTGTGTTCGCGCATGCAGGAGCCTTCGGTTGTCAAAAACCACAAGATCTCCTGGGCGTGGAAGAAACTCCAAACCTGGACTCTGAAAATAATCCTTCATTTCAGCGAAGTCTTTCTTCAGTTCCGCTTTGACTTCAATAACAGAGTCAAACCTCAGCCTTAGCGAATAAGACGAGGCGTTTCGTTCTAAAATGGGGCCTATGTGCTCCATGCCTTTCTTCCGAAAGCTTGCTGCATCGGCTGCCGAGAGCTCGTTGATCAATCGACTTCTCTGCCGTTCTGGTTTTGAGAGAAGAAAGGAGCTGAAATCCCAGAATTGGCTCATGGCGCCATATTGGGCCGTGACGAGGTACTGAAAAATGAGCAAGGCTGGCAGCAAGGAATGTTGAGTTCCATCAACGTGGGGCCCGAGTTCATCACTCGAGTCTCCCGTTGTTGCTGTGACTCCTTCGGCAGGGAAGATCTCTTTATAAGGTCCGGTGTGGCCGTTTTGGTCGGTTAGAGTGTGTCCAAGGCATCTGCTCAGATGGATGAGGAGTTCTGGACTCGACTCTATTCCAAAGGGTCGGACGAGGCCAATACCAAACTTTTGCAGAAGCCATCTTAAACGAGAAACTTCAAGTGATCCCAGTTTGTCCACTTCCAAGAGGATGTCTTGCTCCTCAATTTTGTCCCAAGAAATCATGCTTTGCGCTTTATAGTTCATAATCTGATTCTCCAAGTCATTCGCCTCGCGACGATTTGACAAGGAAACCCTACCTAAGGGGCGCTGGCATTCGTTAGGCACGAAGCTTCAATTCTCATGCAGAAAAAGTCTTTAAAGATAAAGGCTGGCTAAGGTTTCACTTTGATTGACATTTGCGGCAAAGACCAAAAACGTGAATGAGTCTGGGCTCAAAGTCGCTTTTTTTGTTGCTGAATTTCAACACCTTTTGCAGAGCTTCGGAGTTTTCAACACATTGCTCAGAGAGAGTGTCACAGCACTGACAGCGGGAAATCACGTGCACAGAGTTGCGGTGCTCTGAAAAGTGAGAGCAGGGAATCCATCTGGCATCGTTTGACTCATGGATCAGGCCCTCCGACTCGAGGAGTTCAATACTGCGATAAACGGTTGCTGCATCGAGACTGGCCACTCTCTTGCGCGCGGTTTCAAGAATTTCATAGGCACCTAAAGGAGAGGAAGCTTGAGAGAGGCTCTCGAAAACGACCTTCCTTGCTTTTGTCATGCGACCCTGGCGTGCTTTGACCAGTTCACAACATCGAGCCACGAAATCGGCTTGCGCTGCTGTGTTCAGAATCGTACTTTTCACTATCTTTGGAACCTCCTATGAACCATTGTCTGCCCATCTCAACCTATGACGCGCCAGTTGAACC
>JANQPW010000026.1 GCA_028285285.1 Silvanigrellales bacterium | reverse complement strand
GTGAAAATTGAACCTGGTCGAGAGCTTTGTCCATTGCTTCATCTTGAAATCGGAACTCGTAAGGAAACCCTGTGGCTCCAGTCTCTCCTGCGATCAGATCATCAAAACTCACTCCTTTTGCTTTCATCGCTGGGCCAAGGGGGAGCAATTCACCGGGGATAGAGTTGTTTTCACTGGCTTTTGCAACGGCTTGGAGCATGCCTTTGTGACCCAATGCGCCTCTGTTGGATTCATAGAGCTCGACACCTGTTACGCCCAAAACATCGCGTACATATCGTCCTTCAACATTTAGGTCGTACAGGGCGTCAACCAGGCTCTTGTATTTTTCCCCCACGGAAAAGATGCTCAAAGCGGTCACATCGTTCTCTTTGTTTTCACGACAAGTCACTTGAAAGGGAAAGTCCTGCTCCAGGGTGAAGGTCCCTGTCCAAACAGTGGGGTTTGCCTCCGACGAGCTGAGCTTGTACCAAAACTCACCGGCATCCCATCCACCTCGAGAAAAGCCTTCAGAGATTGTGCGGCCATCAAAGCTGGAACCATCGAGCACAACATCTTTCTCAGGCGTGAGTCTATAATCTTCGTTTTGGGTGGACACGATCAGACGATCACCGTCTACGTAGAGACGGTAGACAAGATAGGCCAGTGAATCTTGGTTGTGTTCGTGCAAGTCTCTCTGTTCATCATTGGTTGGGGTCAGCCAGCAGAAAAAGTTTTCTGGCAATTTGGTTGTGGGGGTGCCATCGGCTTGCCCAACAGAAGAGAGGTTGAGCGCAGCTACCGCCATAAGACCGAGGTTTTTGAAGAGATTGATTTTCATAGGTGTTCTCCATTTTTTACAATTTGTGTCAACACTCTTGTTATTGTGCGATATTACTTGCGGGCACAACCCCAAGGGCGGGTATGCGGTCCATAAGACCTGCTTATTTCATCCCTTCTTTGCCGGAGTGTGGCACTTGTGAAATGTCCAGAAAATTCATACATTTTTCACACAGTAGCTGATTGTTCTGCCGCGGCCGTCTGTTTCAAAAATGGGATCACGACATGCTCAACAAACTGCTCGCAAAACCACTGAACAAAGAAGAGGTCGACGGGCTTGTCGAAGCGAAGTTGAGGTGGATTCTAAAAAACTCTCAGCCCGATGTTGTCTGGCTTTTTGGTTCTGCAGCTCGAGGTGAAATGAAGGATACTTCTGACCTCGATTTCATTCTCGTCTTTGCAGATGACGAGCGATTGAAAATCGGAAGAAGGAAACTGAATCAAAATCGACCCCCAGAAGATTTCTGGCCTCATGATCTGCTCTACCACACCCGTTCGAGTTGGGAGAATAGCCTCGCTCTGGGCGGGGGAGCAGTTTGGCTTGCCAGTCAAGAAGGAAAGATCCTTTGGGACTCTGGCAAACCGAGAAACGAGGTAAGCCAAAAATGACTCGTCAAAAACAGGAAAGACAGTTTGACACCAGCTATGCAAAAGTGCTCCTTTCCATTGCCCATGGTGATCGTCGCACGGTTAATGCACTTTTGAGTGCAACAGACATTCGTTTTGAGAACGCCTTTTTCTTGGCCCAACAGGCTATTGAGAAGGCGCTGAAGGCTGTCTTGGTTGCAAGAGAGATACCGGTGCCTATGATCCACGATTTGGGTGCGCTTGTGGCAAAACTGCCTGCCGATCTCAACCCTCCCTATGGTTATGAGCTGAATGATCTCAATGACTATGCTGGAGTGAGGCGCTACGAAGAGGGTCACTGGAAACCCAGCAAAGAAGACCTCAGCGACATCTATGAGGTGGTGGTGAAAATGCTTGACTGGGCGGAAGCCGAAATCACCGGAAAGAACTGAAATGAAGCGAGGACAGTGTCTGTCAGCGAACTGTTTTCGGAATCGCCATGACCGGAGGTCTGCTGGTGCGTCTTTTCTGCGTTGACATACCTTTCAAAGATTGACTTCACATCTTTGATGAAAGCGGCACTTTTGTCTTTTGGAATGGAAAACTGGTGTGTCGTGAAGAAGTGAGAAGAATCGTCAAATGAGTCCCGAACTCTTCGTTTGCATTCGTCAAGGCATTCCAGCAGATATCGTTGCATTGAAAGGGAACTTGATATGCGCTCAAAGGCAATGTGCACGCTGCCATCTGTTTCGATGTTGAGAAAACCTTCTGACTTTAGCTTGCTCACCAGGCTGCGAATGCGATCAACGGGCAGGTTTAAAGACTTGCTCATGTTTTCGTAGCATCTTTCACTCTCACCATGATCTAGCAGATAAACAAGGACAGCCGGTGTGTACCAGCTGGAGACAAGTGATCCCGAAGCCGATCGCAGAGTGATTCCTCTTTTCACGCTTTCACGACCTTCTATCAGTTCTTTTCTAGTTTCTGAATTCTGAACACGGATTTTTTGAAGTCGGTTTTTATAGAAAGATCTCGAGTGAGCACACTTTGACTGCGTGCATTGAACCAATGCTTCCCACTCCTGATGGGTTTCGTCATTCATGCGCAGGGCACGCGCAATGGCGTGAGTTTGCTGTATGGTGAGATCTCTTTGCCCCGAGAGCACCATTGAGAGCCCACTGCGTGTCATTGAAAACCTCTTGGCGATGGACTCAATTCCAGATGAGCGTCCAGCTATTTTTTCGGCATGACACACTTCTTTCAGGTAGTCCCTGTGGTTGTCATGCTTGGACAGGTCAATGTAGGTTGGGTTCGGTGACACGTTTGGCTTCTCCAGGCACGGGGCTACTGATTGCTGACAGAAACTCCACTCCGCTTGTCCCAAAACCTGGCAAACACCACAAACATCACACCTGGCTCTAGCTCCTCAGCTTTCACACAGATGAGGCTTTTGTGGAAAAATGCCTCCAGCAAAAAGTCCTGAACCTTGGGATGATCGCTGAAGAATTCGGTGGGTTTCAGCTGAGGATTCGCAGCTGAAGATTGGCCATCTGACTCAAACTCAACAACTGTGAGCTGGTAGAGAATTCCAATGGTGTTTGCTGCAGTCGTGTGATCCTGACCGTCTTCGATGAAGCCACAAATTTCTTCGTCATCTGTCGCCTGTGGAGAGGTTGAAATATCACCAAAGGCGGAATGATCAGAACTCCAACACAGAGTGAAGGCAAAGAGCAGCGCAAGAGCAATTCTTAAGATTGAGCTGTCGCTCGGGCTTCTTTTCAGACTTTGGTTTTGGACCGTATCTAGGCTCTTCCGTATCATGAGACTCCTTCACTCCAGTGTTGGTGTTCAAAGCGCACCTTTGTTACCATAAATGATGAGGTGCATCGATCTTTTTCAGACCTTGAACTTTACCTTTGAGTGATACTTAAAGGGTTTGCCAGGCGGAATTTGTAACCGTTTTCCTCATTGAGTCCAAGCTCTTCAAGTGAAAAAGTAATGGTGGTTCCATAGGGGAGCCAGGCACGACAAAAGTCTCCTTCGATTCTTCTGATCTCAATGGTTGGTGTTCCTTGTTGGTACTCAGGAAGAGAGAAAGAGGACACAACCTCAAAGTCTTCCTTTTCAGTGCAGCCACCGCTATAGACATGAACGGTCAAGCCAGCTTCGCTCCAGCTGTAGCCCTTGAGCACCTCAAGAGAACTCTTGAATTCCTGGTCCGCGAAGGCCCCTGCTGAAGAAAGGCTAAGAAGGCTGCTGGTTAGGAAGTAAAACATCGCTTTTTTCATCTTTTTTTCCTTTTTGAAATTGGTTTGGGGTGACAGTTCCACACCCGCGCTGTTGCAAGATGCCGCTTCAATGAAAAGGGAACAAGAGAAGAGCGAGGGAGAGGAAAAATTTGGTGTCACAGATTGTGACAGGTAGCCAAGGGGGAGTTTGAGTTGGCGGCAGGGCTAAAGAAAGTGAGGACATTGAGACTTGTCATTTTGGACTGGAGTTTTTCTTTCGTCTCAGCTTTGACCAGTAGTCGAGCCTCTTTTGGATCTCTCGTTCAAAGCCGCGTTGAGCTGGTTGATAAAACGTTTGTCGCTGCAATCCATCTGGGAAGTAGTTTTGGCCCGAAAAGCCCTCCGGTGTGTCAGGGTCATAAACGTAACCATCACTGTAACCCTCCTCCTTCATCAGCTTGGTTGGAGCATTGAGGATGTGCTTGGGAGGCATCATTGAGCCTGTCTTCTGGGCTGCTTTTTGGGCGGCTCCAAGGGCCCTGTAGGCCGCGTTCGATTTTGGTGCTGTGGCCAAATAAACCAGGGCCTGAGCGAGCGCCAACTCTCCTTCAGGGCTCCCCAAACGTTCATAGGCTTCCCAGGCGGCAATGCACTGCGGGAGGGCCTGCGGATCAGCGAGTCCAATATCTTCACTGGCCATGCGGGTCATGCGCCGGGCGACGAAGCGAGGGTCTTCTCCTCCCGCAAGCATGCGGGCGAACCAGTAAAGTGACGCATCAGGGTCGCTGCCGCGAACTGATTTGTGCAAGGCTGAAATCAAGTTGTAGTGTCCGTCATCACTCTTGTCATAGAGTGGCGCTCTTTTTTGAACGAGAGTCATGAACTGCTCGGTTCCGATCTCTTCACCACTTTGGGTCGCAAAGATCTGCTCGACCATTGACAAAGCATAGCGACCATCTCCATCAGCAAGTGTTTTCAGCAGCGCGCGCGCTTCTTTCGTTACAGGGAGTTTGCGCTTTTCTGCAGCTTCCGCCCTTTGAAGGAGGAGGTCCAGGGCATCTTCATTCAGCCGCTTGAGAACGAGCACCTGGCAACGAGAAAGCAGGGCAGCATTCAGCTCAAAAGAGGGATTCTCTGTTGTAGCGCCAAAGAGCACCAGGGTGCCGTCTTCCAAAACTGGGAGGAAGGCATCTTGCTGTGACTTCATGAACCTGTGGATCTCGTCGACAAAGAGAAGAGTTTGCTTTCCTTCTTGTCGTCTGAGACGTGCTGTTTCGAAAACGCTTTTGAGTTCTTTGACTCCTGAAAACACGGCTGAAAGCTGCTCAAAGTGTAGGGCGGAACTCTCGGCCACAATGCGTGCCAGAGTTGTTTTTCCACAGCCAGGTGGCCCCCACAAAATCATGGAGGAGACCTTGCCACTTTCCACCATCCGCCGGAGAGGCATACCGGCTGCGGTCAGGTGTTCTTGCCCTGCAACTTCGCTGAGCTCTTGCGGCCTGAGGCGGTCGGGAAGAGGGCGAAGGGCTTCCCGCTCTGTTGGCTGATTTGATGGTTCAAAGAGACTGCTCATAAGAAACTAAAAGGTCCTGATTTCGTGGCTGGAATTCTTTGCTCCTTGAGGTGTCGGCCCTGCTTAGGGAAGTGCAGGCTGCAGCTCTGGCTCCGGGCTGGAAGGAGAAGGCCAAAATTCGTTTTCCTTAACGAATAGGCTTGTGATGGTCACGCAACCCTCAAAGGCTGTGTACCCTCCTCCGAGACCACCGGCGTTGATTTTCAGAGTTGCTCCATTTTCTCGCTCGAATTGAACTGAGGTGGAAGAAAGGCCCACACCCCAGTGAACATTGTTGCCAGGAAGTGGCAGGCCGGCGTTCTTGGGAATACAGTATTCTCCTTCGATCAGGTCGTTCGGAGAGCTCAACGTCACCACACCTGCCTCAGCGCCTGCGCCAGTTCCTTTGCCGGAGAGCCCACGCAGAAGGTAAACGCCGGAGAAGTTTTCACCATTGCTCTTCTGGCCTCTCAGCACTACGACCGCGCCGCCCGCTCCCCGATCGAGAACGTTTCCAGAAAGCATCCCAATGGGTCCACTTGCCTTGAGGCCAGGCTTGCTCTTCACTTCCTGAGAAGATGAGTTGTCGTTTTTCTGGGCAACACCCGCTTGAGAAGAGGAGCTCCGGGTTTGCTTGCCCGTGCAGGAAATGAGCCCTGTTGCTAGGGCTAAGCATGTGATGAGACGGGCCGTTTTCATGGAAAACTCTCCTCTTTAGCAAGTTGCCGTTTTTGTGTTTGGAAGAGATAAGCAGGAATCGTGCCATAGAGCCAAAACGATTGAGCCCGTTGTCAGACTTGTGTCTGCTTCTGGACGAATTCTCTTGGTTTGCCCCCTGATTTGTGCTTCATTGTCGCTCTGTCAGAGATATTTCACAGAAGTCTGCCGGGAATCCAAACAGAAGGACATCTTTGGCGGCGTCAAAAGGGAGAGAAAATGTTAGCAAAGCTGACTGCTATTCTGGGAGTTTTGGCATTGAGCGCGTGTGGCGCTTCTCAAGGCTCTGAAGAGCAGACCATTATCGATGGGCCTGGAGACAGCGTCGTTGAAACGGAGTTGGCTCCCCAGGGCGGACAAGAGACAGAAGAAGGCTTTGAAAGCTGTCTTGATCTCTATGCAGACTGGGCCGCCGAGCGGGGCTACCCCTTTTTCCCCAGCCAGCGTCGGTACAAGAACCAGATGGCACAGTTTGCTTCGGTTTACCCGAACTGCGCGGAAGACGCACAGAACCCCTACTTCCTCGCCATTGCTGACTAGGCCTTTTCTGAACCGTTAGCAGCACCTTCAGACTTCGCTAGTCCGTGTCGCGCAAGGTGTTCCAAACTTCGCGAAAAAACCTCAGCCGGGGAATGGGTGAGTGGCCGGCTCCTTTCACGCGCCATGCTTGGGAAACCACAGGTGTGGCGCAGTCTCTGTGTGTGATGACGTCCGTTTCGGCTCTGGTGCTGAACTGAAAGAGGTCTTTCCAATCGCCATCAAACACGATTCGCCCTTCTCTGAAGCCAATTTCCCACTCAAAAAAAGTGACGTTGACCTTATCAATTTCTGTGAACGAGTCGCGGCAGTCAGCCACCTGCGCCCAAAAGGCGGCGGTGTCTTCGGCCCCCAGGCGACCACGCCCGCCCTCGTAAGGGACAGATTGATCGTCTGTGCCATGGATGACCACAGTCGACACGGGCTCAGGATCTGGACACCACTCTGGGCTTTCGCCCACACCTCCGGCCAACGATGCATACCCGGCAAATCGACTGCCATGGTCGCAGGCCAATCGATGCACCATAAAGCCGCCAGCGGAGTAACCAATAAAATATATGCGGCTGGGGTCAACACCGTAACCAACAGCCTCATCGGCTAAGGCACTCAGATACCCCGAGTCATCGACCCAGCCAGGCGGTGGGCCATCTTGGGGAACCGGCCTTGAATTCCAGGTAGAAAAACCATCCACCTCCTCTCCCTGAGGAAGGAGCAGGAAAAACTTTTCTTTGTCCATGAGCCTTCCAGCACCGAGGAGGATGTCGGTGATTTCACCCGTGAGGCTGAACCCGTGAAGAACCACAACAAGAGGCAGTTGTTCACCTTCTTGGAAACCTCGGGGGAAACGAAGTTCGGCAGGCCGATCGCCACCTATGACAACCATTTCTCGCTTTTTTGTTACCTTTTCTTTATGTGTTGCAGCTGTTCCAAAAACAAGCGCTCCGAGTGCAACTCCTGCCACCAAAACGATTCTTGTGTTCAACAACAGTTCTCTTATTCTCATAAAACCACTCCCTTGGTTGGTTTGAGTTCTGACTGGGGAGTGTCGGGGGCAACAGGAAATCTGTCAACAATTGCTGGAAACGATGCGGTCACTGAATCTCTCTGTTGCTGTTAGAGCCATGCGTGTGACGAAATTGGGGAGGGCCGCCCTTTTGACGCCCGGTAAGTTGCACATCCCACTCGTTTGGACGACTCTATGGGGAGAGTCGGTCGCCAAAATGAAAGGGCTGCTCAAATGAATCTGACAGTCTGAACATCCTGTTTGAGCCTCGAATCAAGATCTGAAGTGCCGGAATGTGAAGTTGTGGCGAGTTCTTGGTTTTTGGTTTTCCGTTCCATTTTCAATTTGAAGTGAAGAGCAAATCTCGACGGTGCTGTTGCTTGGCATTCAAGCAACACCGATCGAGCTGCGCGAAGGAGGCATTTTGAACGACGAAGCACAGACGGCCACATGGAAGAAGCTGTTGATGATGGCATGGCCCCTTATTGTCGCCAACAGTTTTTGGACGCTCCAAATGACAATTGATAGGGTTTTTCTTGGCGCTTATTCTACCGCCGCCCTGGGTGCCGCCATGGGAGTAATGGGGGTGTTTTGGACACCCATGGCGCTTCTGCAGCAAACCTCTGGGTACGTGGCAACATTCGTAGCGCAGTATTCAGGTGCGCAAAAGCCAGCGATGATCGGCGCCTCGGTGTGGCAGGCCTTTTATGTGAGTGTGGTGGGTGGACTCTTGTTCTATTTGCTCACCTTGGTTTCTTTTGAGGGGTTTTCGGCCATTGGGCATGCTCCGGACGTAGTTGAACTTGAAGTTGAGTACTTTGATGCCATTGCCCACTCAGCTTTGCCCACGGCACTGGTGGCAGCTATTAGCGGATACTACACAGGGCTTGGTCAAACGCGGTTGGTGATGTTCATCAATGCGGTTGGACTTCTTGTGAACGCGCTGTTTGACTACCTCCTCATTTTTGGAAACCTGGGTTTTCCTGCATGGGGAATTGCCGGAGCTGGTTATGCTACGGCCTTGGCAGCCTGGGGAAGTGCTTTGTTTGGATTTGGATTGTTGCTTTGGTTCAGGAGCCCTGGAAAAAGAGAACATGCGCTGGCAAAGGGTTGGCGCTGGAATGGCGAGCTCATGGGCCGCTTCATGAAGTTTGGAGTTCCCAGCGGTCTGCAGTGGGCCCTGGAGGGCCTTGCGTTTACCGTCTTTCTCATTATTTTGGGGCGCTTTCCCAACGGAACAGTTGCCTTGGCTGCGAGCAGTATTGCTGTCACCATCATGATGCTTTCCATACTTCCCACCATTGGCTTGGCACAGGCGGTGATGGTTTCAGTAGGGCAGCACCTTGGAGAGGGAAGGCCGCAGCTGGCGGAAAAAGTCACGTGGTCGGGAGCTCGGGTGGCGTTTGTGTACATGCTTATTTTAGGTTCCTCGTTCCTGATCGTTCCGGAGTTCTATCTCTCTTGGTTTGAAAACAAATCGGATCAGGAGCTGTGGCAACAGGTGAGTCAGGTTGTTCCCTTGCTGCTGGCCTTTGTGGCTGTCTTCACCCTCTTTGACTCCTTCAACTTCAATTTTTCATTTGCGCTCAAGGGGGCAGGTGACACCCGTTTTGTCTCGGCTGTAGCCCTGATTCTCCCCTGGCCTTTGATGGTGTTGCCCACCTTCTTGATGAAAGACTGGGACAACGCCATCTCTTGGGCCTGGGGTGCAGCCACCGTCTACGCCTTTGTTCAGGCGGCTGTGTTTTGGGCGCGCTTCAGGGGCGGCAAATGGAAAAGCATGACGGTGATGGGTGAAGGGGAAGCTGCAGGCTCCCCCCAAAAGACGACGGGCTGACGAAATTTGTTGTTCCGACGCTGATTCTTCTCAAATCTCTTTGAACTAAGGAAACAGAGCCGGCCCGCGCAGACCTGTCATGTTTGTTCAGTCCGTCTCAGCTTGCTCACGAGTTCCTTGAGCTGAGTTTTGAATCCGGGCAGAACTCCGTCCAGTTTTTCCATCGGTATGAGCGCTCTAAGCTCTTGGTAGAAAGTTTCTTCGCTCAGGAGTGTGATCGCTTCGTCGAGCTGATCAAGAAACTCGTCGAGCGTCATTGACTTTTTCTTTTTCAACTTTGGAATGCGACTATTGATTTTCGAGAGTCTTCCTATCAAAGTCTGAGATTCGGGCATGACATTTACCACCGAATACCAGTAGTAAATATCATACAAGTCTCTCAGAAGGCGCCGCTCGTTCCAGGCTGCCAGTTTGTTGGAAAGCTCCACATCGGGAGAGAGTACGCGAATCACTCGAGGGAGACTGCCGAAGCGATTTGCAAGGACTTCAGTGCTCAGTGGCTCAGACTTTGCCTGAACTGAGACATTGAACTCAACTTGTGTCGTCGCATTTCCCACTTTGATGATGAAACGACCTGAAGTCGAATGCATTGTCTTTTGAATTGAGACTTCAGGAAGCTCAGAGAGGAGTTTTTCGATTTCTGGGGCGATTTCTGATTTTGAACTGAACGGAACAAAAGTGTAGTCCACATCATTCGTCGACCTCTGACTGCTCAGAAGCGCGAGATGCATTCCACCCTTCAAAATGGCGCTTTTTTTGAAGTGTGCAGAGAAACGATCGATTATCCACAGCATAAGAATTTGATCAGTGACATTGGCAGTTTCAGGAAGCCGCATCGAATACCTCCATCGCAAACTTTCTAAACTTTGGGTTCTTGAAGTGCTCAAGGTATTCGAGGACCTTTTCACGGCGAAGCATTGAGGTGTTGATGTCACTGTAGATGTCAAACAAGAACGTGTTTCCATGCTGGTAGAGATAGAGACAATCTAAAAAGGCCCTTTCCGGAGTCGCTTTTGAAACCCCATTCTCAACAAAGATGCCGGTCTGGATTGTTTCCTTCACAGCATAGATCTTAAGTGTGAGATCCTCTCTTATATGGACTCTTGTTCTTCTTGTTCCGACCGCTTCGATAAGCCCTTGGGGTCGAATTCCGATGATCAGCTCTTTGGAAAGCGTTGTTGTGCAGCTGATATAGGATTGTGGAGCTATTTTCTGTGTTAGAACTTCGGGATTGAATGACTCTGTTGTATAGAATCCTCGAATGAATCGACGGATGGTTCCTTCCGACTCCAGTGCTTTGACTCTTCGATAGAATTGATTGTGATTGGGTTCGTTGAGAAGGGTCTCAAGATCAACACTTGAGAAGACTCCTCCCAGAGTTTTCCGGTATTCCTCTATCAACTTTCTGTCATAGTTTAGTTTTTTCATAATGAGTGATAATATACATAAGTGTGTATTTTATGTCAATATGAAAAATCAAGTGGCTCTTCTTCGGGAAATACGGCAGGGAAGCCTCGTTTGTCGAAGCGTCTGACTATCAGAACTTCATCAACCGTCAACGGTTCGAATACTCTCGCGCGTCCCTCACCAACCCGGCGAAGACAGGAAGTGTCGAAGAATGGCAAAGGTTCCAACCCGGCATTGACTCATTAGCTTGATTCAAAGTCTCATTGAAGTCTGGAGCCTGGTTGCCAGTGAATGACCTTCATGCGCTGTTCAGAGTAGATGAGGTATAGTTGTTTATAGAGTGAAGGCGAATTTAAAGAGCATGGGAAAAGCAATGATCAGTTTAAGTCACTGTCTTCGAGGAATTCCTCTTTTCCTAGTATCAATTGTTCTTTTCCTGTTACTTGCTTTGGTGTCTTCTTGTAAACGACAACAAAGCCAGCTCTTCAGTAAAGCAAAAGAACTCCCCTTCAAAAGTCGCGATCTCGCATTGTTGCTGCCTCTACCTACTGAAGAGAGAACGCGAAACAGCATGAACGGCCTTTGTGATGGCAGCAAGGATTGCCTCATTACCGAAGAGCAACTTGAGCGCATTGTTCACATTGCGTTTCTTGGTCACTATGCTGGCCATTTCCGCCCAAGCCGCCTCGACATGCATATCGTTCACTGTCTTGAGATCTCGTTCTGGAGGTTTGTGAGTCTCTCAATCGGAGTGAACGATTCAGCAAATGGGCTATTGGTTCGGGCAGTTGCGCAACCGATACTTGATGAAAAGCTTGCTCTGCAACAGTTCGGAGACCCGCTCGCAACCAAAGCAGGAAATATGAACACGCCATTGAAAACGTTGAAGGAAGGAAAGACAGGATTGTTTCAAGTTCGCGTCGAGGCTGCAAAGGAGCTTTCGAAGATTTTTCCGGATGAAGAAGTAGACGATGCCACGGTTCCTAAGTTGCCGCTCTACACGAGTGGGATCGATGGAAAGCTTATTGCTGAAGATCATGCCATGCACCTGTATTTTGAGGTTCGTGCAGAAGACACGGATGGGCTTGTGGCACTTCTAAGAGGCTTGCAGAAACAAGGGAGAGACAAACTGGCTGATGTTGAGTTTGACTCTCTTGATTTGCATCCGGCATTGAGTGTCGATTCTGCAAAAACCCTCTTTAAGTCTCTGCGACCCATCCTAAACCGAGCAAGACTCAAGCGTATCTTTGCGCTCACAACTGTGGTACTTGCGGATGGAAGCGCTTGGTCTTTTTCTGCCATGGAACTCCCACAAAACTTTGATGAGCTGCTTCCTTCCAGGATTAGCGGAAAGAAACGCAACGCGGACGTTTTTCGACCAAGCAAGCAATTTGAACCTCCAGAAAGTTTGCTTAAGTGGGCAAAAGACAACGAGAGTTTTGGAAGTCACTATCAGATCATCAAACAGGACCACTCAAAGAACTATCCCGATGATGGCGAAGTTGAACT
>JANQPW010000924.1 GCA_028285285.1 Silvanigrellales bacterium | reverse complement strand
TCCAGTGCGGCCACAACGGTGCTCACCGATGTGAAGGAAACCCACCCCCAGAAAAACGTGGAGGACAGTTCGGAAAGATCGGCATCGGCCGGCGCTGTTCTTTCCTCTGAATTTGCGTTGGTGTTCTCCCAGATTGCTCTCGCTTTTTTTGCCATCACGGGGGCGCTGGCGGTTGTGGGCAGTGCTTTTTCCGAGGGGGTTATCTCGTTGGTTGTCAGCGACACCTTTCCTCCCAGCGGTGTTGAACAGGCGGCGGCCGCCCTGCGCATCATGTCCTTCTTTTTGCCGGTGGCCATGTGGTGTGGTCTTTGTCTCTCGGTTCTCTCCATGCAGGGGCGGTTGCTCTATGCGACCTCTGCCTCGGCCCTTTTCAATGTGGGCATCATTGCCGGAGCCTTGGGGCTTGCGCCTTTGTTTGTAACTCTCGGGCGCTTTCCGGCTGAAGGAGTTGCGCTCGGAACGCTTCTGGGGAGTTTGATCCAGTGTTTTTGGTTGGGTGTTCCCGTTGCCCGCAGCGGGGCCTTTGGCTGGAGGAGTTTTCGCAGTGCGGTGTTGGTGCGACCCTTCTGGAAAAGTGCTGAGGTGGGTCGGGTGCTGCTGCTCATTTTGCCCCGAACCGTTGGTCAAGGAGCCCTCATTGTGGGCATGATTGTGACCACCAGTATGGCCACGCAGGTGGGTCCAGGAGCAGTGACCATTCACACCAACACTCTGCTTCTCATTATGGTGCCTGTGGGCCTTTTTGGCGTGGCGGGAGGTTATGCGGCCCTGCCTCTTCTGTCGCAATCGCGGCGGCGTGGAGACTTTGAGCTGTTTTGGAAGCATTTGGAAGAGGGTATCTCCCTTGTGTCTTTTCTGGCGGCGGCCTCTGTCACGGCCCTCTCTCTGCTCGCCTTCCCGCTTTTGGTTCTGCTGTTTGAACATGGAGCCTTCACCCGGGCCGATGTGGTTCTCAATGCCGCAACGCTCTGTGGCTACGTCATGAGCATTTGGTTCACAGCCCAAACAAAAATGGTGACCCAGGCCCTTTATGCGCTTGATCTCACTCGCCGAGTGGCTTTGCACGCGATCGTTTATGTTGTGGTCTTGATAGCCATGCTTCCCTTTGCTGTGGAGCGGTTTGGTTTGGTGGGTATGGGAGGAGCTGCTGTGCTTGCTGCCGCTGTGGAGTGGTGCCTGAATGTCTGGACTCTGAAGCGGAGAGCCTCTCGGGGTGATCACATCTCCACAAAGTTTCTTTCCTTTGGAACGGCTCTGGGCTTCGTGTTGGCTCTGGTGTCTGTGATGGGTGGGCTCTACATTTCGAATCTTGAGTCCACTCACTCCTGGTTTGATGCTGTTGGCATGGGAAAAGTCCATGCGGCCCTCACGCTCCTCTGGGGTGGGGCGCTTCTTGGGGTGGCTTGGGTTGCGGCTCTCGTGTGGTGCGGGCCGGAGCCTTTGCGTTCACGGTTTCTGAGGGTTTTTCGCTAGGCGGGCAATGGTGGGATCCCGGCCTGTTGGTTGAAAATCTGCCAAATGGCTTTGTGTGGGTGCTGTCGGGAAAGGGAGTTGTGGCAGCGGAGGGTTCCTCTTTTCTGATATAAATCATTGAAATAAAATGAGAAAAAAAATTCTGCTGCGGTTGGCACGGCTCTTGAGAAAGTCTCTCCGTGAAACAAAAACTGGGGAGACTGAAAAAATGCAGCAGATCGATACCAACACCACAACAAACGCTTTCGCGGCTCTGCCGAGCCTCAACGACCTCGTTGCGCGCTGGAAAGCGAATGCTCCGCGTGAGCAGAAACTCGAGACTGGCAAGGTGATCCAGTCTTTGATTGACAACCCTGCAGGCTTGAGCAAGCGCGAGCTCATGGAAGTGACTCACGGTTCGTTGACAGAGCGCTCGCATAACTTTGTTGCCGCCTATGAAACGGCGATGAACAAGCGCATTCAACGAGCCCGGCGCCGTGTGCGCTCTCATGGGCTTGATATTGAGTTTTCTCGCAAAAACAAGCTTTGGCGTTTGGTTCCAGCCCACCTTCCCCTTCCGGTCGCCTAACTCGCCGCTTTTACGTCTAACTTGGCTGTCAGCAAGACCTTTACTTGTGGAAACAACAACTTCTTTGTCATGGTGCGTTTGAAAAATGCGCAGAGAGGAGTTGTTTCACATGAAAAGACGAGAGTTTGTGGGCTCGGCAACAGCGGTAGCTGCCGGTGCTTCGGCCATTGGCCTTGGCGGCTGTGGGGTTTTGCAAGAGCCGGCAGGAGTGTCGGAATCAGTGCTCACAGCGCGCCGAGTGCGAGGTCCAAAAGGTCGTTTTGACGCGCTGCCCGATGCCCGTCGTGGTTCAAGGCGCGTCTGTGTCTTGGGTGGCGGAGTGGGTGGCCTGTCTGCTGCCTTGGAGTTGGCCGAAAAGAACTATGCCGTGACTTTGAAAGAGGCCGAGCCGTATTGGGGTGGTCGCCTCCACACCCGTTCCGAGCAACGAGTTGGTGAAGAGTTCGCGGTCGAGCATGGTCTCCACATGTGGTTTTATCAATACTTCAACTTCCAAGACATCTTGGAGCGATTGGGAGTTTGGGAAAGCCACTTTCAAGACTTCAAAGAAGTGTACTTCGAGTTTAAACCCCCGCTTCAGCCTGAGGTGCTCCGCAGCGAAGGCCCTTACCCTTTGAACATGGTGAAGCTTCTGGCCAACTCAGACAACCTCAATCTGCTCGATGCCACACAGGTTTTGGGAATTCTCCGGGATGTGGTTTTTTACGATCACAGCACCAACGCGAAGCGTCTGGATATTTACAGCTTTGAAGAGTGGATGGAACGCAATCGCGTGGGTGAGAAGTTCCGCGATGTGGTGCTGCGACCGGCCGCATCTGTCACTTTGAATGATCCCGCAACGGTGGGGGCCGCTGAAATGGTGATGTTCCAGCACCTCTACTTTCTAGGGCATCCCAAAGCCTTTCACCGCA
>JANQPW010000909.1 GCA_028285285.1 Silvanigrellales bacterium | reverse complement strand
CTGACCCGAGCGTGGCCCTGAACGCACACCCATAGACAAGAAGATGGCCGGCACCTCAGCTTCTGGATCACTTTGATCTTGAGCGTCGGGAGAAACACCTTTTTCCAGCAGGGCCGCAATCCGTTCCAGGTTTTCTGGGGAAAAGCTCTCCTGAAGCAGCGAGATGAGCTCGGGTTCCAGATCTTCCGGATTGACTTCTTCTCCCCTCAGAAGCTGCAACATGGCCACAAGCCTATCTTCAGGAATGAGATCGGAATTCAGCGCATAATCGGCCGCAGTGAGCCCTGAGGCATCGGCGAGCAGGGCGAGCTCGGGGTTCTGCCCCATGATGAACTCCACAACCTCGAGATGTCCGAATTCCGCAGCAAACATCAAGGCGGTGCGGCCCTGACCGTCTCTGGCATCGAGGCTCACACGCCCTTCTCCAAGCAAAGCCCGGATGCGGCTGAGATTCCCTGATTGAGCCGCAGAAAAGAGCATTTCATCATCAGTGAGGGCGACAGGAGGGGGTTGGGTGCCCGTTGAGTCTGCCGTTGAAGATGAAGAGCCATCATTGGGCTCACACACCTTTGTGGAACCGCGAATGCCTGCCGTTAAATCCTCGTCTTCACGCCGGCAGCCCTCTGTGAAGAGCAAAGCGACACAAAGGGAACAGATTCCAAGAGTCTTTCTGATGAACACGTTGCACATTCCTTTGGTGCAAATTCCCAGCCAGCGGCCACAAAGCAAAGCCGCTGGCTCAGGAATCAGTCAAGGCCTACTGTCCAGCCAGTGGTCCAGTCATCTGACGCCGAGCGCACCGCGCCCACGAAGTCCACTTCATCGAAGAAAAAGTCTTCGGGAATCACGGGAGTGGTCAAGCCTTGTGCATCGCGAGGCACAATTCCATTCAGCTGAGGGTTGGCAACGGTGTTGCCTTCGCCATCAGAAAACCAATCGGAGATGCTGAAGGGGTCGCCCGCTTCAATATCAAAGTTAACGTCACAGTAAACAACGTTTCCAGACATGGAGATCTTCGTTGCATCAAATGTGGCTTCATCATCAATATCCACACATGAGCTTTTGAAGCCGGTCACAATGCTGTTGTAGATGTGAGCACCTGTTCCGGCACGCAGCAACATTCCAGCACCGCCACGAGCACCGTCTGCTGAGGTGCCGATGAGGGTCATGTTGGAGATTTCAGGAAGAGACTGTGGCATCGCAGCATTGTTTGTTTTGAGGTTATCGGCTTCAATGCCGTTGTTGGCCTCATCATCAAATTGCTTCACGACAATGTACTGGGCCTTACCAACCCAACCATTCACCCAATCAACGGAGTCGTCGCGCGCGCCCGTCACAACCAAATTTTTGACGTTCACAGTGCCACCAAAAAACTCAACACCATCGTCGGCTGTGAGGTGAACCTGAACATTTTGAACCGTGGTTCCAGAGCCCACGCCTTGGAATGCGATACCATTGAGCTCGTTTTCTGGAGTGATTTGGAATCCAGAGTACTCAACCCGAACGTAACGGAGCACACCGCTGCTGTCAGTTGCATTGGAACCACCGTACATGCCTGTGGAGCCTTCACCCTCAGCTTCGCACACTCCAGCTGAGCATCCATTGATAGGTGCGTTGCCGTTGATGATCAGCCCACCCCAACCGCCACGTGTTTGGCGATCCGACGTGAACACGATAGGGGCACGACGCTCTCCCTCAGCAATGATCTGTGAGCCACGGCTGATGACCAAAAAGTCGCGTCCAGACTCACCCTTAATGGTGGTACCCGCTTGAATGTTCAAAACGGCAGAATCAGCGTTGTCTCCGCCAATGAACACCCCACCCGAAAGCACATAGGTGTTTCTGTTGGTGAGAGTGAGGTCTGAAGTGTAAGTTCCCTGAATCTGACAAAGATTAGTGTCCAGCTCAACGGTTCCAGCTGGGCAATCCGCAAAAGCGTAACCGGCCACCAAAGTAGCAAACACTGACAATGGATATCTGGCTTTCATTGCAATCCTCCGCATGAAATCGAACCCATCAATGGGCTGCCCCGTCATAACAAGCCGCCCCAGGAGCCGATAGGCTCAGATTCAAATTTGCCGAGGCAAAAAGTCAACAAAGATGTGTCCACAGGAAGACCGGCGTCTTTAAAGGAACTTTATGGCCTCCTTTTTCGAATTCGAAGAGAGACGCGGTAGAATGGACAGGGGTGAACCCAAAGAGGTCCTTTTTGATCCGACATTCAAAGGGTGAGTGAATGCTCTTTTTCCGTGCATCGATACTTCTGCAAATTTTCGTTGCGATGAACTTTCTCACGTCCTGCGTGGTCCGAAACAATTCTGTAACAATTGCAACAGACCCACCCCTCCAGCGCATTCGGGTTATTCCCCAAGCGCTCGACGAGGGCCGCGTGAAAGTCCCCTCTTACCCCGTTCGGGTGTTTGCAAAGTTTATGCTTTCCGGAGTGTCGCTAGGCCCACAACCCACCAGTGACGCCCTCAAAAGAAAGCGCTTTCTCCAAGCGCTGGAGTACCTCGATGCCTACTTTTCCGCAGCACGTGGGCGCTCTTTCCCAGGCCGGGTTCACACCACCTATGGCTCTCTTCTCGGTGAGGTCCATGCCAACCTCAAACCTGAGGCACTTTTTTCAAGCGAAATGGCTGCATTGATCGATCCCCAAAGTGGCCGTGTGATCCCACCTCGCTTTGGACACCTTGAAGCCAGCCGAGCTGCCACTCCAAATGTTCTTCAAACATGGAAAGGCTCTCGTGAAGGCCTAGAGCAACTTCTCAAATCGAGCCAAATTGGAAAAGAGCTCAGCCGTTTCCTTTCGGGTCAGGTGACTTTTGCCCCGAAGGAACTCAATGCCATGGTGCGACGTGGCTTTCACAACACAGCACTCGATGCGGTTCTCACACCTCTCACCAACACTTCGGATCATTTTCTGTCGCTGTTGGAAAAACACCTAGGTAAGGGCATTGAACCGTTCACCACTCCGAAGCAGTTTACCGATGTCGAAAACCTTCTCCGCACCTGGGCAGCGGGGAGAACCGTGCTGGCTCTTGACGACCGCGGCGTCATTGCCTTCATGAACCGGGTGGAAAAGCTCCTGAGAGAGGTGAAGAGCACCGCCCAGGAGCGCATCGCAGCCATGTTGAAGGGTGGCTTTTTTGCCTCCGCCGACGTGGCGACACAATCTCTGCTTCGCCTCGTGGTGGGCCGCTACATTGAAGAGCTGCCGGAGGAATTCTCCAAAAACCTGATTTCTGACCTGATTGATGCCGCCGAGCCTCAGATGTCCGACACAGAAGCCATGAAAGTGGTGATCCAAAGCATGGGCCCCTTGGCAAAAAAAACACTCCAACTTTTCTCTCGAAAGGTTTCTCTGTCTCCGGAGGCCATTGAGGTGCTGCAATCGGTTGAGTCTGCCAACGAGGCCATGGCCTTTGGCCCCGTGTTGAAATCCATCGCTGGGGTGCAACAGCTCAAAATCACCGCCCTTGAAGAAAAGGCCATTGGCGTTGGCAGCGTGGCCGATGTTTATCGTGCCTGGGTTGAGCCCCAGAGCTTGCCCCAGAGCCCCCAACTTTTCTCTGCAGAAAATCTGCAACAAGAATGGAACGAGCAAACCTGTCTGCTGAACCTCGGAAAAGGGTCTCTCACCCGCACCGGGAAAGGGAAAAAGAAACAGGTCAGAACCTGTGGCCCAAACGAGATCCAACCCGATTTGGCCCCCCAGTGGATCCAAACAGCCCAAAACGACAACACAATCCCCATCGTGATCCGGCTCATCAAGCCTCATGCCCAACGCTACCTCGATCTCGAGAAAAAGATCTTTAGAGGCATTGTCCGTGCTTTTGATGCCGAAATGGAGAAGGAAGAAGCGAAGGCAGCCCAAGAGCCTGGGGAAGGAAACATTGAGTTTCCCCGCCTTTCCAACGACCTCTCTTCCTATATTCTCAACATAGAGAAGGAACTCAACGCCGCCACAACCGTGGATCTTCAAACCCGCGCCCGGGGCGAAGGAAGCTCCTATGAGTCTCTTGTGGAGATGAGGAGATTGCCCGGCAAGAAAACACCACTGTCGGGATCAGCTCGAGATCTCATTTTGCGCACAAGGGTTCCCCGCACCCGGCTGCTTCGCATGCGGGCCGACGCCCCGCTGCGCAGCACTGGAGGCACCATCCAGGAATACTTGCCCGGAAGCGACCTCACGGCTTCACTCAAAAAGGCAGGGTACTCACAAGCGACCTCCAAAAGGCTGGTGAAGGAAATCGTGAAAATTTGGCTTCGCAGTGCGCTCTACGACAAAACAAAGCTGGTGCATGCCGACCTGCACCCGGGGAACATTCTTTCCACCCTCACAACTGCGGCAACGGGAGAATCCATCGCCCTGCTCTCTTTTGTGGATTTCGGCATGACCATCGACGCGGCCCAGGCCGACACCAATGAGCCACTCAGCGAGAGCCTTGTGAACTTGGGGCTCGGGGCTCAATTCAATGACGTGCCCCGAATTGTTCGCGCTCTCAGAGGTCTAGCTCGGAGCGAGTCGGTCGCAGCCACCCAGGAGTCTGAGCAAACAGCCTTAGCAAGGATCTATCTCCGCACACGTCAGCAAGCCAAGCTCGAAACACCGATAGAGATTTGGTTCCAATGGATCAAAGATCGCGTACCCGCTGCTCAAAGGCTGGAGTTTGGCGCCGACGTGACCAACCTCATTCGGGGTTATCTCACCGTTTCTGAGCTGTTTGATGCTCACGGGGGAACAGCCTTCGATGCAGTGGCCGTGAACCTCGAGCTGGCCATGGAGCGTGCGGGGCACTCCAAAGACATTTGGGACGCCTATTGGAGCGGCAACAAGAGCTCCGAAGAACGTCAAGGTCTCCTGCGGCGTGTGTGGAAAAATTTCAGACAGGGGAACTAGGCTCAACGCGAATGTGACTCAACGACCTTGAGCGATTGTGTCACAAGCTCGGCGGCCGTTTCCACTTCCGCCACCACAAACTGAATCTGTTTCACTTTTCTCATATTCTGCAGATCGCGCATGTAAAAAGCCCGCGCCACAATAGGAACATCTGGCCGCAGCTGCCGCACCTGCTGAACAACATGTTCCAAGGCCCTGCGGTTCGCCACGGTGATGACCACCAATTGGGCATCGGGCACACCGGCGTGCTTCAACACATCGAGGTGGGCGGCATCACCAAAGGTGATGTCTGCACCCAACCGTCTGTGCTTCTTCACCACCCCGTAGTCTGACTCCACCACACTCACAGCAGCTCCGAGATTGCTGAGGGCTTGAGAAACATTTTGACCTGCAATACCATAACCCACGACCACAATCTTCTGTGATTCTTGGCCATTGCCGTTGTTTCTCTCAAGAGAAGCCCGCATGTCGCCGGAGCTCTGGTGCATGGTGTTTTCAACTTGCGTGAGGATCGCCTGACCCGCAACCGAGCGCAACTTCATTTTTGCAGGGGCGTTGGCCACATGAGGGGCTAAAGCATAAAGCAGTGGCGTGAACACCATCGATAAAATAGAGACCGCCAAAAAGTACTGGCTATCACTCTCCTCAAAAACTCCCAAAGTGCTCGCTTCCGAAGCCAGCAAGAACGAGAATTCTCCCACTTGACACACCGTAAAGGCCGTGAAGATAGAGGTGGACAGGGTGAAACGATTGGCCTGGCAAATGCCAAACACCAACGAGAGTTTCACGAGGAAGAGCAGGCCTCCCAAAAGCAACACCGACGTGAGGTTCTCAACGACGAAATTGAGATCCAGCAGCATGCCCACGGCTGCAAAAAAGATACCGAGAAACGTGTCGCGAAACCGAGAGAACACAGCCGTGGCCTGGTGGTTGAACGGGCTTTCCGCAATCATGACACCGGCTATGAAAGCTCCTAAAGACACAGACAGCCCAGCCGCATGAAAAAACTCACCCAGGCCCAAGGCCACGAAGATCAGCCCAAAGAAGAAGAGCTCATGCCGTTTGGTGCCAGCAATGACTTCCAGGAGCTGCGGCACACCCCAGCGTGACAGCAATGCAGCTCCCGCTAGGGCCGCAACAAGCAGCCCTCCTGTTGCGGCAAGACCACCTAAAGAGAAGGGGGATGCAGCCGCATCTGCATCAACGGCACTTTCACCTGCGTTTGCAAAAACTCCCAAGAGCGACAGGGTCATCATCATGGGAATCACAGCCACATCTTGAAACAGCAGAATTCCCAGACTGTTTTGACCGTGGGGCGTCTGCTCCTCTCCAAAGTCTTGAAGCAGTTTCAGCACCAGTGCTGTTGAACTCAGCGCAATGGCCATGCCCCACACCACAGAGCGCTCGAACGGAAGGTCAAAGAGCCACCAGGCCCCAAGAAACACCACCCCAATGGTGACCATGACCTGCACCAAGCCCAGCCCCAGAAACACCCGCCGCAAAGTGAGCAGTTTCTGGAAAGAAAACTCGAGCCCAATGGTGAACATGAGCAAGATGCTGGCAAATTCCGTGAGGCTGGTGGCACTCGGCAGCTCAGACACAACAGAAAAGCCGTGGGGCCCCACAAGGATGCCCGTGATGATGAACCCAATGAGCGTGGGCACCTTAAGAAAGTGGCAGCCGGTGAGAACCACCGTGACGCCTGCTGCAAGAAGGAAAACTTCAAAGAGAATTGCCTCAGCCATAAAGCCCTTTGCCCGCAAAACAGGTTTGAGTGGGGGTGAAGACCCCACTCTACCCAAACTTTGACCTTTCGTCAGCCCGTCTGCCAAGAGAGTGCCTGGCACCCCATTTGCACTGTAAACGTGTGCCCGTTGGCACCCCGCTTTTTGAATTGCCTCTACTGGAGACCCATCATGCGTAGACTCTTGAAATCTTTGGCTGTTGCTGCCGTTGGCGTCGGCACTTCCGCCCTTCTTTGGGCTTGCGGCCCCACAAACAACGCCCAAACTCTCGACACCGACCGCTTCAATGAATTCGCTGACGAACTGGAAGACAGAGCTAAAGAAGAACGCTTCCAGCTCCTCAGCTCCCACCCCGAATTTTCCAGGGGCCTCAGCGCGACCATCAGGGAAGTCGACGGGACCACTCGTAGCGCTAAAAAAATCACAGACATGATCAGCCAGCTCAACAAAGGCGAGCTCTACACGCGCGAGGAATTGTCGCGCTGGTACCTGATCAGTGATGGTCGCGTGGGCACCGACGAGCAACGAGACTCTATCGCTCCTTTGGCAGAGCTCTTGGCCATGAGCAGCGCGGAGCAAGGCAACCAAATCATCAACGTGGTTCGCGAAGTGAACCCCAAAAAAACCAAACTGACAGCCCAAACTGTGTTTCACAATGTTGTGGCCCACCTCCGGAAGCTCGGCAGAAAGATCGGCAACATCTTCCGAGGCTTTTTTGGCTTGCTCACCGGTCAATCACCTGTGAACCGCAGCGAAACGCATAAGCTGAACATTTGGGAACGAAAGGGAGGAACCCTTTCTCTGCGCAAAGACACCCTCACCGCGAGGCAGCTGGAACGCATTCTCAACAGCCGCGAAGGTCGCAGCATCTACAAGGTGGAATTGGATCAGGACTGATCGTGTTGAGGCGGCAAACCCGAGATTCTCCTCTTCAAGGAGTCTTTCGCCGCCTCATGTTCACAACGTAACCACTCTTCACTCGCGGCATGGGAATCAGCACCATGCTCAGATCCTGACCAGCCACTGGTTCCCAGCTGTGGTCGCGCAGCGCTCTCCGCAGAAAAAGCCGCATCTCCAATTGGGCCAGATTCCTCCCCAGGCAGATCCGTGGCCCAGCCCCAAAGGTCAGCGGCGGCATGGGGCAGCGATACGCTTCTTTGGGGCGGTCGGGATCAAACTCCAGCGCGTTGTCAACCTCAGGGTGCCTGTTGATGCCCACGAAGCTGAAGTTGATCACAGTTCCTTGTGGAATGACATAGTCTCCAAACTCCACATCAACCAGTGCTTTTCGAAACACCCCCGGAACCGTGATCGTGTGGCGCATGCCCTCCAAAATGAGTTCATCAACGCGTTTTTCTTTCTCGCCCTCAGCAACTGAGTCGTCTTGGAAGAAGGCCGACTCCCGCTCCATCAAGCCTGGCTTCTCTTGAATGAGCCGCAGCAGGTTTGTGAGCGTTGCCACTGTGGTGTCATGCCCTGCAAACAACAGCAGCAAGATCTCGTTGACAATCTCATCAGGCTCAAGGGGTTTTCCCTCGGCGTCGCGGATCGACAGTAGCGTCTCCAAGGCCCCTCCCCGAGAACGGCCCCCTTTTCTCCGCTCAATGAGGTCTTTGATCAACACCACAATACGCTTTCGGGCCGCCATGGCCTTGCTGAAGGGAGTTCCTGGAATGGGGATGGCCAAGGGAACAAAAAGACCCTTGTTGTAAAGTTGGAAATCTCGGGTGAGTGCTTCGCGATCGATCTCGTTGTCACCCACGATGACTTGCACAGCCACCCGAAAGGCAAAGTCTCGAATGGCGTCAAAAACCACCGCCTGTTCTCTCGAGGCCATCTTCTCAAGGGTTTTCTTCGCAAGCTCATCAATAAACGGAGACCACTTTTCCATTTCTTCCTTAGAAAAGGCCGGCAGCAGATTCTTCCGTCGGAGGGCGTGA
>JANQPW010000893.1 GCA_028285285.1 Silvanigrellales bacterium | reverse complement strand
CTACAGCAGTGTTGGACCCACGCGAGATGGGCGCAGCGTGCCCGACCTCGTGAGCCCCCTCATGACATTGGTTCGCGGCAAAAGAGATGGCTTAGCCGGAAGATTCTACCCCTTTGGCGGCACGAGCTCTGCAACCCCCGCTTTTGTGGGTTCAGCCATGGCTCTGCTCTCCGTGTTGAAGCAGCAAGAGCTTCCCATCGACATGGCCCTTCTGAAAAGCAGCCTTTTGAGCTCCGCACGTCTTCTTGAGGGTGTGGCTCCCTCCCGCCAAGGTCGGGGAATGGTCGATGTGAATGCTGCCTATGACATTTACACAGAGCGGCTTCAACAGTTGAGAAGTGGCAACGCCACCGCTTTCCACGTGACACCCAGAGTTGAGGTGCGCGGCGAGTCAGAGACTGCAGGTATTGTCATGAAACAGTATCGGCCCCTCGCGCAAGTGAGTCTTGGGTTGGAACCCACAAGCCTCACAGATTCCCGCGATGAGTCGTTTGTGGATCAACTGCGCATCACAACACAGGCAACCTGGCTCGAAACTCCCGATGTGGTCACGGTGCAATGGTCAGGCGGGGTCTTCCCCGTTCGCTTCATCGAAGAACAAATGACCGAGCCAGGACTCTACGAAGACGAGATCCTCCTCGTCGATAGAAACGGAGATGTGCAAGCACGCATTCCTGTGCACATTGAGATTCCTCACAAGGCGGATGCCTCTGGTGTGTATGTGACGGAACACACGCGTCTGGAACCTTTTGGCATTCGCAGGGTTCCCGTGGTGTTGGAGAAAGACTCATCTTTGGATATCCAAGCAACCTTTTTGGGCTCGGCTGAGTTGGTCGGCGGAGGCGCCTACATCACTCTCACCAACGCTGATGGAATTGATGTTTTCTACAGATTGTTTCGATTTGATGGGCCCATCAATGGCGTGCAGCTGCAAACTCCACAGATTCCTGCTGGCCATTATGAGCTCCTCATCCACCAGCAGCATTTCGCCAACTCGGTTCCGCAAAGCATTGAGCTCAGCCTCGGAGTGGAAGCCACGCCATACGATCTCATTGTGGAACGCAATGGGGACAGTCTCGACATTTTCGTAGAAAACAAGCGAGGTCGGCATCT
>JANQPW010000885.1 GCA_028285285.1 Silvanigrellales bacterium | reverse complement strand
CTCACTGCGTGTCGACTCACCATTGGAAATTGAAGTGCAGCAATTCCACAACCGAATTTGCCAACGAGCCGATTGAAGAAGCTGCGGCGTGCGAGGCTCGCGGTGGAGAAATGAAGCACACGGCAAGTTCTTCGTATTGCACCAAGTAGTGGGACCGCTTCTGTGGGTCTGCGTTTCTGCGTTTCAATTCACACGTTGAGAGAAGGACTGCTCTCTTTTCTGGCTGAGGCGGTTGTTCCCGCTGAGGCGCTCACCTTTTCCACAAGCTGATACCCAAACCCGTGAACGGTTTCAATCATATTGCCATGGGCACCCAACTTCTGTCGCAGCCGCTTCACATGTGTGTCCACGGTTCGGGTGTTGAGGTTGCCATCATAGCCCCACACCTTCTGCAGCAGAGCCCCGCGGCTTTGGAGTCTCCCCACGCGTTCCGCAAGATACAACAGCAGTTGGTACTCAGTTGATGTGAGCGAAACAGGCACATCATTCAAACAAACCCGGTAAACCTCTGTGTAGACCTTGATGGGTCCGACCTGTATCACGGGTTCTTCGGTGTCGTTGGCGCCGCTCTGCGAGGCACGCCCACCGGCTCCTGAGCGGCGCAGGATCGCCTGCACGCGAAGAAGCAACTCTTTGGGGGAGAAAGGTTTTGTGATGTAGTCGTCGGCCCCTGATTCAAAGCCGTCGACCCGATCTTGCTCTTGGCCTTTGGCTGTGAGCAAGATGACGGGAAGCTCCTGGGTTTGCGCCTGACTCCGCAGCCGTTTCAAAACATCTTTGCCGCTGCCATCTCCGGGGAGCATCACATCCAAAATAACCAAATCGGGTTGGGTTTCCAGCACCCTTTCCACGGCTCCGGTGGCCTCGAAGTGTGAGTTCACTTCATAGTCACCTGATGCTTCAAAGGTGAAGCGGAGAAGGTTGTTCAGGTCACGATCATCTTCTACAATCAGCACCTTGTGACGCTTTGTCGCTTTTGTGCTTGTGTCAACCACATTCATCGAAATACCCCCACAACGGTCTTTCTGGCACGCCCGGGTTTTAAGCCAATTCCTTTTCCCAAGCAATCACAGATGTGATGAAAATGAAAACTGGTGGGAATGAAAAGGGTTCTGACAGTGGTGTTCTCTTCCCTTAGGCGTGTGACTTTTGACGTTCTTTGTTCGTTTTCTTAATTTTTTCTTGAAGTTGCATGAGCCCATCAATCACTGCTTCGGGTGTGGGAGGGCAGCCGGGCACATAAACGTCCACGGGAACAATGCGGTCGACACCTTGAACCACATGATAAGCCCGGTAAAAACCCCCAGAGGAGGCGCACGCCCCCATTGAAAGCACCCATTTCGGCTCGGCCATCTGGTCATAGATGCGTTTGAGAACGGGGGCCATTTTCTCTGTAATGGTCCCGGCAACAAGCAGCAGGTCTGCCTGGCGAGGTGAAAAGCGAACGACCTCGGAGCCAAAGCGGGAAAGATCGTATTTGGGGCCCATAACCGACATGAGTTCAATACCGCAGCAGGCCGTTCCAAAAGGGTAGGGCCAAAGTGAATTGCTGCGTGCCCACGTGATAAAGTCTTCCACCTTGGTGGTCAGATAGAACTCATTTCCGTAACTGTGGTGTTTCATGGGTCAACTCCGGTTGAAGGGGCATCTGCAGAGATTCTCTCACATTCAATAGCTACACACATCAGCTCGTGGCTTCAAGCCCATGGTTTTCCCCCATGGTTCTTCAAATATACAGGGAAAGAGCCATGTGGCGTGGCATTCTGAGCAAAAACTCTTCTCGCGCATCAAAGGTCGCGGTGAAGTCGGCTCCATCGACAGCAATCAAGCCTTGACTCATTTGGCTGCGAAACAACAGTTGGCGCCGCTCGCCATCAAAGCTCGCGCGGTCGAGGGTGCTGAAGCTCTCGGGCTTGTGATACGGCTCACGCACAGCAAAAAGAAACTGCGAACTGGTGAGTGGCAGGGGGCGCAGCCCATATGAGCTGATGGCCGCTGTGCTCCCACTGGGGGTGGAGATCCAGGCGCCACTGCAAGTGTGTTCTTCCTGCAACAACGGCCTGTCACCTTCCCGAGGCTCTTCGTGAACTTCAGCCTCATAGCGCGACGTTCCCGCTGGATGGGCATTGCAAACGAGCACATCGTTGAGGGCTAAAGGCAGCTTGTTAGGGCGTTTGCCGTCCAAAAAGTGGATCTGCAGCCTCCTCACCAGGGCCGCTTCTTTTTTCTGGGTGAGGACACTGGTCAGATCCTGCTCAATGCGGCCTTCATGCGAAAGGCAAAGATGGCCAACAGATGTTTTTCGAAAGGCATTGACTCCCAAAAGCTTCACGTTTCCACCGATATAATGGCTGGCGTGAAGGAGGGTTCCGTCTCCTCCCACAGAAATCACAAGCCCGCTTTGGGGGCTCATGAGCAATTCATTCTCGTTGGATTTGGCTGGCAATCCGTAAAAGGCATAGCGACTCGCAGCAAGTTCCCGAAGGGTGAAGACTTCTGCATTGAGTTTGTGGGAATGCAAGGAGCTCATGAGGCGCTCAAGCAGCTGCATCAGTGCCTCATGAGCTTGCAAGTGGCGTGGCTCGTTTGAGCCATACCGCTCCACTGCGGATCGTTTCCGCACAATGACCACGTCAGGTGCGGTTTCGCTTTTTTTCATTGCCCTTGGCTTCTGAACAGCACGGCATTCCTTTTGATTTCTCCGTCAGCAGAAAACATGTCAAAGAGATTGCGGCGAGCTTCAACTGCGAAGGACTGCCTATTTTGAGAGACGAGAAGGTTTCTTGTTTCCTCAATTGCCGCAGCGTCGACTTCTTTCTGCACGCGCTTCACGAGTTTGAGGAGAAAGTCACGTCCTGAAACACCAACCAGCTCCGAGCTGATATCTCCAGGCTCGTTCAGAGAAAAGGCTCCCCGGATCACAGGGCCTCCGATGCCAATTTCTGGAACAAATCTTGTTTCCGCTGTCACGGGTTCGGCGATTTTGCTCCAGCTGAGTTGGTTCTTCTGCAAAACAGCATCAATGGCCTCCCCTCCCTGGGGGAGAGCTTCTTCCACAGCAGCCTTGAGTTCGTTTTTGAGCTCATCCGTCACACCAGCCTTGACCAGGTCCTCGGCCAGCTCAGCCTTCACGTCTTCAAGAGAGCGCGACTGGGCAGCCTGGTGGCCGGTTCGCTTGAGAATGCGAAAGCCAAAGGGGGTGTCAACAACGCCCGAGAGCTCACCATTTTTTGCCAAACTCTGAGTGGCTTCAAGGGAGGCAGGGTCCAGCGTTTTTTCGTCGACAAAACCGAGATCACCTTGTGCCGCCTTGGCGGTGAAGTCATCGTTGAGTTCGTTGGACACTTGAGCAAAGTCTTCGCCTGCCTGGAGCCGCTTGAGGAAGTCTTCAGCCATTTGTTTTGCTGCGTCTTTTTCACGCTGCAAGGCCTCTCCTTGGGCTTGCTGGGCTTCCTTGTGGGCGACCAAAAGAGTGGAGACCTTTGTTTGTGCAGCCTTATTGAACTCTTCTTTCCGCTCGTCATACGCCTTTTGCAAAGCCTCGGCATTTTCCGAGTTGGCGAGATATTCCTCAGCCTTTTTGTCGATGGCTTGCTTGAGAGCAGTGTCACTGGGCTTGATTTCCACTTTTTCAAGGGTGAACTCAGTTCCGTTGCGCTCAGCATATTCTTTAACCAGGGCCTCGGGCAGGTAGGAGTCGAGGCTCAGCATGGTGGCGTACTTCTGAGAGGAAACGCTGTCGCGGCCGTCTTGGAAGAGGTCAAGCTCGCTGAGCCCGGAGGCACGAAGGTAGTCCTGGTACTTCTTTTTGTCGAATTTTTGGGTTTCTTCGTCTTGAAACACAGAGAGATTGCGGATCCAGTTGGCCACTTCAATGTCATTGGCTTCCCAACCAATGCGGTTGGCTTGTTCCACAACCACCTTGGCCTGAATAAGGCTATTGAGGGCATTTTGGATGTTGGCCAGGCGCTCGGCTTCATCGGCCGGGTTCCCACGCCCCATGCGTCTCATTTGGGCCTCAAGAGCACGCATGGAGACCGTTTGCCCCCCGACCTCAGCCGCCACATTGGCGTCGAGACCTTGCATGGAGGTTGTCACTCCAGTTACGGTAAAGGCCAGAACCGCGAGAAAGGTTGTGGCACCGATTAAAAAGCTTTTCCCACTCAGTCTGCGCCAAATTTTAGTTGAAAGTCTCATCCGTTTTCTCCGCAAGGCCCACAGAGTTGGTCTCATCTCGCCAACACGCGCCATTGTTCTACCATGGGCACTTTGATTTTCAAATTGCCCACACATACAATCGTTTGGATCGGGAGGGAAGTGTGTCATGATGACGGGCCTAAAAAAGTATCTGCTGGGCGCAATGGGCCTCTTCACGATCTTGATGCCCTTCTTCTTTTACTCTTCTGATATGAAGTCTCGTCAGGACCTCACCTTTGTGGAAAAGCTGGTGGGCGCTGTGGACACTCCCGTTGATGCGGTTTTCCGATTTGTGACTGTTCATGTGGGGGGGGTGCTCGACAGCTACTTTTTTCTCGTGGACGCCAAAGCGGAAGCGGCGGCGCTTCGCCGCGAAAACGCAAAGCTTTCCATTCAGTTGCAGGTTGCGCGTGAGCTTGAGCTCGAAAATCGGCGTCTGCGTGACCTGCTCCATTTTAATGAGCAGTTGGGCCAAGAGTTTCTGGCTTCACGCGTTCTCACACGAGACCCCAGCTATTTTTACGACAGCGTGCGGCTGGCCCGAGGTTCTCAAGATGGTGTTCAGACGGGAATGGCTGTGGTTGCGGCAAAAGGAGCGGTGGGCATTGTGATGCGTGTTCGGCCGCACACAGCTCATGTGCTCCTCGTCAGCGATCCCAACTCCAGCATTGACGTGATTGTTGCGCGAAACCGCCG
>JANQPW010000881.1 GCA_028285285.1 Silvanigrellales bacterium | reverse complement strand
CTCGTTGTGGAGACACAGCAAAGCCCTTCGTTTCCGCCCGTGCTCTTTCCCTTCCCGGTGATGAGCATGGGTTTTTTTCGTGCTCCAAAGATATTTTTTTTGGCACCCGAGCAAAGGCTTTGTTTGCAGCCGGCCTTGGCCCTGGGGATCTCATGTGTCGTGTGGGAAGTGCTCTCGAGTGAATGAGAGATCAAAGGCCGGCTCCACAGCAAACGTTGCCTTTCCGGAGCCGTTCAAACAGTCGTCTCTGGTGAAACGCGGGACGGCAGGGCTCAAACAATCATCTGAGGCTCTCAGAAAGCGTAGCGGAACTCACTCAGCACAACTCCAAAGGTTGTTGCGGTTTTCTCAGTTTCCACTTCTGTCTTTGTTCCCGCAACAGTTGTCTCATTTTTCTCTGTTGAAGAATCAAAGAGCAGCTCCAAGCCGCCGCCCCACGTGAAGTTGTCACCAATTTTCTTGGTCACCAAAAGGTCTGCGAAAACGCCAAAGCCGCTGGAGGAAACTTCAGATTTTGGCGTTGCAGTGGTTCCCGCAGCTGCGTCTGCCGCTTGCTCAGGTGTTGTGGTTGAAGACGAAGCGAAGTAGGGGTTGATGTTGGTTTCCAAGCCCACTGCACCGAGGTCCATGCCATAAAACACATAGGCACCCAAGGTGAAGCCATTGGTTTCCATACCGTCTTCAATGTTCTTCATGCTGAATTGGAGTGTGGGGCCCACTTCAACTGGCCCCACCGACTTGCCCACCCAAAGTGTCGCTGAAGAGCTGAAGGGATACGCGTACACGGCCCAACCCTCATGAAACATTGCAAACTCAACATTGGCGGGATCCATCCAATCGATAGAGGTGGTGCTGCTATCCGTTTCAGTGTCATCGACCTTGGAGGTTTCCGACGCAGAGTTGAACGTGGCCACGCGGTGCGTGATCAGGAAATCTGGGTTCACCGCATAGGCTGTTTGAGAAAGAAGAAGCGCAACACCGGCAACAGTAGAAATATTCTTGATCATTTTCCAGTATCTCCATACGCAAGCTTGAACAACAAGAATCCAGTCCATATTTCTAGAGTGATTCTTGGGCGATGTCAAAAAAGCGAGACCCATTTTTGATGCAGGATTGTCACCAAATCAAGAGCCGATGAAGAGTTGTTTTGG
>JANQPW010000875.1 GCA_028285285.1 Silvanigrellales bacterium | reverse complement strand
TTTAAGTTTGGCTCCACGAGTCTCTGAGTGTGACCACTCGGTTAAAAACCGGCCCATCGGCAGTTGAGTCGGCATCTGTCGCAAAGTAGCCGATTCTTTCAAACTGAAAGGCATCTCCCACCCCAAGGCCGCTCAAGGGTTCAACAAAAGCCTGGTCGTTCTCAACCAGTGAATCCGGATTCAAGGCCGCCAAAAACTCCTCATCAGAGTCGGCAGCAGCTGGATTTTCCTGTTTGAAGAGTCGGTCATACACTCTCAGCTGTGCCTTTTGCTTATGACAGTCAGCAAGCCAGTGAATCACACCCTTCACTTTTCTTCCTTCAGGCTTAGCACCCAGTGTTTCTTTGTCACAGGTGCACATCAACTCCACAACCTTGCCTGTTTCATCTTTCACCACTTCTTCGCACTTGATGACATAGCCGTAGCGCAGGCGCACCTCACGACCGGGGGCCAATCGAAAGAATTTCTTGGGAGCATCTTCCATGAAGTCATCGGCATCAATCCACAAATGGCGCGCCATTTTCAAGGTGCGCTCGCCAAAAGAAGGATCTTGAGGGTGAAGCGGAGCTTTGATTTCTTGAACCTCATCTTCCGACCAATTGGTGATGGTGACGCGAAGAGGATTTTCTACGCAAAAGCGCCGAGATGCGTGTTCGTTGAGGTGGGAACGAATCTCATCTTCCAGAATGCCATAATCGATGACAGTGTCTTTTTTTGAAACGCCCAAGCGGTCGCAAAAGGCAATGAGTGCTGCAGCCGGCACACCCCGGCGCCGCAGCCCCCGCACGGTTGGCATGCGCGGATCGTCCCACCCCCGTACCTTTTCCTTTTCCACAAGCATCCGCAGTTTTCGCTTGCTTGTCACGGTATAACTCAGATTCAGACGTGCAAATTCGATCTGTTGGGGCCTATTGGGGTGGTCTAGGGCCTCCAAAAGCCATTCATAAAGAGGGCGGTGGTCTTGAAACTCCAGGGTGCAAAGTGAGTGTGTGATGTCTTCCACAGCATCGGAAAGACCATGAGCCCAGTCGTACATGGGGTAAACGCACCACAGATCTCCCGTTTGATGGTGGCTGGCGTGGCGAATGCGATACAGTGCCGGATCACGCAGATTGATGTTGCCGGAAGCCATGTCGATCTTTGCGCGGAGCGTTTTCGATCCATCCGGGAAGTCTCCGCGCCGCATGGCTTCAAAAAGCTGTAGGTTTTCCTGCACCGATCGGCCGCGATAAGGGCTCTCTTTCCCGGGCTCTTTCAGTGTGCCACGTGTTTGCTTCACCTCATCTGCACTCAAATCGCAGACATACGCCAAGCCCTTTTCAATGAGCTTCACAGCAAGAGCCCAAAAGTCCTCAAAATAACTAGAAGTGTAGCATTCCTTGCTCCAACTGTAGCCCAGCCACTCGATGTCTTCTTTAATGGCATTGATGTACTGCTGCTCTTCCTTCAGTGGGTTAGTGTCGTCAAAGCGCAGGTTGCAGGTGCCGCCATTCTCGGCCGCTGTTGAAAAATTCAGCCAAATGGATCGCACATGGCCCACATGCAAAAAGCCATTGGGCTGAGGGGGAAAGCGAGTGCGCACCGCACCGTTGTGCTTGCCTTCGTCGAGATCGGACTTGATGCGGTTTCGGATAAAGTGTGTTGGGGTGGTGGCGGTGCCAGCCGCCGGTTCCTTCGAATCGCTCATAGGGGGACCTTCCAGTGAAGCACACATGTTCAGCAATTTCGCCCATTCTAGAAGGAATTTCCGGTGGCGCAAGCCAGAAAAGACAGGAACTCCTTGATTTTCAGATCCAGTTGGCGAATACTCCCCAACATTGGGCGATTAGCTCAGCTGGGAGAGCATCTGCCTTGCACGCAGAGGGTCAGCGGTTCGATCCCGCTATCGTCCACCAATTTTTCACTCCAGGCATGCCGACCATCTGACGGGGTGATCGTGAATCCCACACCAATGCCAGCTGGCTACCGTCGTTTGTTTTGGGTTCGCCGTCGGTTGTTGAACTCTGGCTCTTCGGTTCGGTGGCTCGTGACGAAACCCGCGAGGGAGAACAAGGCTATCGCAGACCATCTGACATGGACTTTCTTGCCGTGACAAATGCAAGCGACGGTTCCCAACTTCAGGTGGCAACGGACATCTATCAGCGCCTCGACAGAAGCCGAATACTCCGTCCAGTGGACGTGATCGTGTGGACCAAGGAGCAATGGGCACAGGCGGCCGAACACGCCCTGGGTCGACGTGTTCTCAAAGAGGGCCGGAGGGTTTGAGTGCTCACAGCGCGACTAGCTGGCTATAAAATCGCTTCCTTTTGCCAGGAAGGCGCACCCGTTGGCCTTCTCTACGAGAAGCGCGGCTCAGGCTTCGGAGGGTCTTTCGCCCTTGATGAGCCCTGTCTTTTCTTCGCGCGCTGCGCGACCCAGCTCACACTCCAGGTGAAAGAGGGGGGAGAAGACCTC
>JANQPW010000276.1 GCA_028285285.1 Silvanigrellales bacterium | reverse complement strand
ACGTCTTCCAGGCAGAGTCCTGGTTGGAGCCAGACGAAGGCTTCGGCGTAGACTCCCAGTTCGAGGGGGTTTCCATGCTCCACATTTTTGTCTTCTGTGGCCAGGCCCGATTCCGCTTTGTTCATGGCGTAGACATCCATGGGCACAACTTCAAGAAAGTGGGCAAAGGCACCTGCTGTGAACTCTGTTCCCATCTCTCGCAGGGCTTCTACGGCCTCGTCGTCACCCGCAGAGAGCAGTGCTTGGAGCCACAGAAGAAACTGAGCGGCATCAAATACCTCCGCACGACCTTTTGCGCCCGCTGCTGTGTTTTGCCACACATCCAGATCAATGACCGCGCGGAGCTTTTCTGGAGGAAGAAAGCGAATGAGGGCGGCGCACTCTTCCACGCCATGGTGTTGCACGAGGTGGTGGACCTCTCCCACAGAAACCTTTTCGGCCCAGACTTCTATCTGCGTGTTGTTGAGAACGCTTGACAGCGCGTTGGTCTTGTTGAGAGTGCTTCTCCAGTCTTCGATCTCAGCTTGAGAGCTGACCCTCCTTGCGCTTGTCTCTTCAAGCGGTGAGCCATTCCTTTCCCAGCCTAGCAGTTGGGGCTCGGTCTTTCAGAGGTGTAGCCTCAGACTTTGACTTTGGGGGAAGGGGCGCATCTTGACAGGAGACTCACTTCAATGGAACGCACCATCAGGGCGGAACTCCCTCTTCAGCCGCCTCCCTTGCCGGGGCGGTGTCCTGGCTGCTTTGCCCGTGAGGAGCATTGTTTCTGTGAGGCTGTTTCTTCCCTGCCGTCTCAAAACAGTACGGAGCACTGGGTGAGCCTTGTTATTCATGCGCGTGAGCTCAACCGCACCTCGAACACCGGTCGATGGGTGCACCGCTGCCTCCCCCGAAGTGACGTGTTTGTGTTTGGAGGCAAAAATGTGACACCCGATTGGAACCGCTTACTCCGCTCTGATCACCAGCCTTTGCTTCTTTTCCCAGGTGCAGCTCGAACACTTTCGCATCAAGATATTGAAGGAGCTCCGCTTCAGCTGATTGTCCCTGATGGGAACTGGAGGCAAGCTGCGAAGATGACTCGTTGGCTCGCAACCCATTGGGAGATCCCCAAGGTGTCTCTCCCACCAGGAGCTATCAGCACCTTTCAAATTAGGAAAGACCGCCACCATGAGGGTGGGCTTGCCACCATTGAGGCCATTGCTCATGCCTTTCGTGTTTTGGGCGAGCCTGATGTTTCTTCTCATCTTTGGACCCTGTTCCGTCAGTTGGTTCAAAGCACTTTGGCCGCGCGGGGATTGCAGGATCGCTTCGCAGAGTCGACGAGCCCGGCAATATTCGGTTAGAGTGGTGCGGCACGAATTTCAATCGGGTTGTGACAACAGGGAGTGGGAAGCGATGTTTGAACTGTCCACAGAACAGAATGAGCTGTTTGCAATGGCCAAAGACTTTGCCGACAAAGAGGTCTGGCCCCGGGCGCGGCAATGGGACGAGACGGCGGAGTTTCCCTGGGAAACGTTGAAAAAGGCCCACGAGGTGGGATTGATGAACGCCTTTGTGCCGGAAGAGGTGGGGGGAATGGGGCTGCACACTTTTGAGGCTTGTCTCATATCGGAAGCCCTGGGGTATGGTTCTGCGGGGTTCAGCACTGCCCTCGGGGCCAATGAGTTGGCCGCTATGCCTGTTGTGGTTTCTCAGGAAAAAGGTGTGTGGAAGCGCTTTTTGGCTCCCATGGTCGAAGAGCCACTGATGGCTGCCTATTGCGTGACCGAGCCCGGTGCAGGAAGCGACGTGGCGGGAATCAAAACAACGGCCAAGAAAAAAGGCAGTGACTACATCTTGAATGGTTCAAAGATGTGGATCACGAATGCTGGCCATGCCAACTGGTTTTTTGTTTTGGCAAAAACCGATCCACAGGCAGGGGCAAAGGGAATGACAGGTTTTGTTGTGTCGGCCGACTCCGAGGGGGTCATCGTGGGTAAAAAAGAAGACAATATGGGGCAGCGTTGCTCCGACACCCGTGGCGTGACCTTTCAAGACGTCGTTGTGCCCGAAGAAAATCGATTGGGTGCGGAGGGGAAGGGGTTTCAGCTGGCGATGGCAGCTTTTGATCGCACCCGCCCTGCTGTTTCGTCAAACGCGGTGGGCCTGGCTTCGCGGGCTTTGAAGTGTGCTGTGGAATACTCCAAAGAGCGCCAGGCTTTTGGGGCACCCATTGCGCAAAACCAGGGCATCTCTTTTATGCTCGCCGACATGGCCCGTGACTTAGAGGCAAGTCGTCTGCTTTGCTGGAAGGCCGCAGCCGACGTTGATGCGGGGAAGCGGAACACGTACTTTGCTTCCTTAGCCAAGCTTTCCGCGGGTGATGGGGTAATGCGCATCACCACCGACGCGGTGCAGATCTTTGGTGGCTACGGCTACAACAAAGAATACCCGGTTGAAATGCTCATGCGCGACGCAAAGATCTTTCAGATTTATGAGGGAACTTCCCAGATCCAACGCTTGGTTGTGAGCCGACACCTTCTGGCTTGAGATCATTTCAGCGGCTGTTGAGCAGCTCCCGGGCGTGAATGTGTGGGCAAGCTCGCGAAGCCACCACTTGTCTGCGGAGCGGGCCGTATTGTTTCGTGGCTCCATCGCTCAGCTGCGGTGCTTCTCTTTTGGAAGGTCACAACCTTTGCCGGTGGGAAGTTTTTCCAAACGGTTTCCACACTGGTGAGTTCCAAGTATTGAGACACGTGCTGGATGAATCTCTGGTTGCGCGGCATGGGGTAGGTGTGTGTGTAAAGGAACATGCGGAAGAGACCACCCGGGGCGAGCGCATCGACATAGAGCGAGAGAATTTGTTCTGAAAGTGCGGGGCTCAAAGAGGTGAAGGGAAGGCTTGAGAGAATGACGTTTATGGGTTGGTCTTCCTCGGGAAGGTAGCGGCGCAATTCCGTCGCACTGTCTTTCACAATGCGGAGTGACCCGAATCTTTTTGTGAGACCCACATGGAGATCGCGGTTGATCTCAAAGCCCAGATAGTTTTCTTTGTTGGCGATCTGCGCGTCAATGTGATGGGTCATGGATCCCGTGCCGCACCCCAGCTCAACAACAAAATCGGCATCGAATGCAATATCTTTGGTCATAGCTTCGGCAAGATATCTTGAAGAAGGCCAAACGGAGCCGACGGATCGCGGGTTCTGTAGAAAATTCTTGAAAAAAAGCCAACCGCTCAAAACCTATCTCCCTACTCTCCCCATGACCGCCCCAGTCGCACCGCGCGGGGGTTCTACCCTGATCTCAACCATTCAGCAAAAGCTATCTGGAGGAGTGCAAATTGGGTGCCAGATCGATCGTCGCTCGGAGACGAGGGAACTGTGTCATCCTTCCATTTATCGGTTGAGAGAGCGGGTTTTCTGAAGGGCTGCCTGCAGATCAAGCGACTCTGACCTTTGCACATCGATAATGTGCTGAGAGTAAAGCAGGAATGCTGCTGCTGGAGGGTAGAAAGAG
>JANQPW010000794.1 GCA_028285285.1 Silvanigrellales bacterium | reverse complement strand
GCAGGCTCAGTCATTTCCATTTCCACGAAAATGTAGCCGGGCATCATTTTCTTTTCAACTTTTTTCTTTTTGCCTTTTTCATCAAATTTTTCAGTGATTTGGGTTGGAATAATGATGCGGCCAAAGCAGTCATCTAACCCTTTCTTTTTGATGCGCTGCTCCAGCGTGAGCTTCGCCCGTTTTTCCATGTTGGATTGGATCATCACCGCATACCATTGGAGGTTGGGGTTTTGAGGTGCGTCCGAAGAGCTGTCGGCTGCGGGCTCTGACCCGCTCTCTTCTGTTGCTGTTGCAGGTGTTGCCTCGGATTCACTCTGGGAAGTCACCTCAGCGCCAGTTGTTGCTCCCTCTTCAGATGCTTCGGTGGCACCCTCTCCAGTTGTGGGAGACTCTCCTGAGGCGCTTGCGGTTGATTCTAATGGAGTTTCAGAGGTTGGGCTCTCTGCATCTGAAGACTTGGGCTCAATCACGGCGGCGGCGGGAGCTCCGTTTTCTGTGCTCTCGGCGCCTTCTTGGTTTGGTGATTCCTGTGTCATTCCAGTGTCCCTTTTCATCCTCTGTATGTGGCAAGCCGCCTGTGTGTACCCGATTCGTTTAGGCTCCTTCTCAGGGCATTGAGACCCTGCGGTGTTTGGGCCGGGAGCTTTTTGAAACCTTTTCTAGATCTTAAATGAAAAAGACTCAAGCCTAAAACTCTGACTCTAGGCTGCGGTGCCGATCACGAAATTAACAAACCTCAAAAACACAAAATCGGCAGCAAATAGAAAGATCGCAGAGAGCACCACAAGCACCAGCACGACACCGGTCGACTTTTGAGCTTGTTCGAGTGCGGTCCACGACACACGGGTCATTTCATCACCCACATCCACAACGTATTCTTTAAGTCGTTCGTGAGTGAACAAGACGAGAATCAGCACAGCCGTGAGAGCAGATGCAGACACCTTGTTCCACATGGGGAAGTCAGGGTTGGCCACACTAAAGCCGGACGCACTTTCTGCAAAGACATATTGCGCAAGAAACAATCCCGCTTCGTGGAAGGTGTACCAGGCAAAGGCGGCAAACAAAACATAAACGGCCAGTGCATATCGATAGGCAATGGGAGACACTTCCATGGGCAGATTGAACCTCAAATGAGAGCGAGCCAGAACATTCAAAACCGAAGCCAAACAGCTAACACAGTTCTGTGTGAGCAATCAAGGAAGCTTCCGGCTGTTAAGGGTTCTCTTTTTTGCTGGTGAGCTCAAGAAAGGTGAGGAGCCGGGTCTTCGGGTGGAATTGTTTTTTTTCTCCTCGAAATCGGTGACTTGGATACGTATCGCAATGTGCGGTGTTCACCCGGTGCATGAGAATGTCTGCTGCAGGAATGCCCAGTCTAAGGAAATCGAGGAGGCAAAGCAGTTGAAGGTCGGGGTGGAGTTTTTCTCCCGTTGCATCGGCTGGGCTCGCCGCTTGGTAGCAGGCAGGCTCAACGGGAAGTCGCCCGGGTTCTTTCTGACGTTGCAAATCGAGCTTGCGCAGTGCCTCTCCCACATCATGCTGATGGCAGGGGTAGTCTTTTCCAAAAACACACGGTCCGAGGTAGTGAGATTGGGTCAGCGTGCTGCCTAGGTGCTCTGAGAGCTGTGACATCACTTTGAAGTGAAGGCCAAGAGCGAAGCTTCTCCAGCCCAGGTGAGCGGCAGTGAGCCAACGGCCACGTGGGTTTGACCACAAGCCGATCCAGGTCAGACAATCGGCCGTGCGAATCCCCACTCGCAGGTCTTCCGGCCATGGTTCTCCTGGGTCAAGAGAGAGCACAAAGGCGTCAGCCTCAGATTCAGCAAGCTCCTTGTGTCGCGCGGCGGGCAGGTGAACGATATGGTCACCATGGACCAACTTGGGGGTGGACACTCCCTGAACCAGCCGGGCGTCTGGGGCTGAGATAAGCCTGAGCCCAGGGTCTTGAAAAGCTTGAGGGATGGCGAGGCCTTGTGAAACGGACGGAGGCCTACCTGTGAACAAGCGGCACGGGGCCTGAGACAGATCTCCCTCGCGAAGCGCTTTGATCTGATGGAGAAGGGGTTCTTTTGAGTTTTTCATGGTGCCGAGCCATTGGCCGGTGCGGGTCGTTGGAGGCTGTGAAAGCAAATAGCTGCTGCAACGGAAACATTGAGAGAGTCGAGCGTGCCACTTCCGCCGGGTATATTCACCTGGTAGTCGCAGCCTTTGAGAACCTCTCGCCTCACGCCTTTTTCCTCATTTCCCACCACCACAACCAAAGGTCGGTCGACTTCGATCTTCTCAAGGGGAGTGGCTTCGGGGGTGCAGGCTGTGGCCACCATCCAGAGGCCCTGCTCTTGTAGGCTCTTGAGAGCGCGGCTGATGTTCGTGACTTCAACCAGTTGCAGTTGTGTGGCTCCTCCGGCAGAGGTGCGAAACACCAGTGGTGAGAGAGGTGCCTGGCGGTCTTTGGCAAAGAGCACAAAGTCAAGTCCGAAAAAAGCAGCACTCCGAAGCACTGCGCCAAAGTTTCGCGGATCTTGCACTTGATCGAGCACACAGCCCACCAGCCCTTTTTCCTGGGAGAGGGGGTTTTGCTCAAGGTTGGAGAGAAAGTCATGCCAGGGAGTGAGCGGAAAAAAGTGGAGTGCCAGACAGACCCGCTGGTGATTTTCTTCTCGAGCAGGGAAAAGACTTTCTTGGGGCTCAAAGCGTGTTTTGAGATTGAGTTCCTGGGCTTGCCTGTGAATTCTTTCGAGGTGTTTGGGTAGGGAACTCGCAGTGCACTGCATGACGAGCTCTTGCACGCATTCGCGCTCCGAAGGCTTTTGCTGCAGCCTCTCGAAAAAGCTTTCCACTGGGCGCTTTCCAGAAATATGAAGGGTTTTGCTGGCACGGTCTAAAGGCAGAGAGGAAGAAGAGCTTCTGCCTGGGCGCGGTTTTACAGGTTTTCGAGACACAGGGTCCAGTTCTCCATTTGATATTCATTGGTCCTTGCACCAGATGAGTCGTCATGATAGGCACGGATGCTCGAAAAGGTGAAGGGGAATTCAATGAAAAGAACATTTCAACCAAGCAACCGAGTTCGCAAGCGTAAGCACGGTTTTCGGGCGCGCATGGCTTCAAAGTCGGGTCGCAATGTGATCAAACGCCGCCGCGCTAAAGGGCGAGCACGATTGGCTGCAACGGTCTACAAGAAATAAGAGTAGTATTTTCAGGTTTTTGGCCTTTGTGGTGAAAAACTGAATTTGAATGGCATGCATCTCGGGTTTTGAGTGTATGCCTTTTTGTATTTGAAATTGCTTGATTTATTTCAATTCGTAAAGAAGGCAGGGAGGGCGTCGAACACAAGGATGTCGGGAATGTGTTTTCCCCCAAACTTCCATTGCCGACACGCAGTGCTGGGCCTTGTGCCTCGCTGCAACCCCGAGCCAGGTGCTTTCTGCTTAGTGGAAAAAGGAAGCACCTGGACCATGTCCCTCCCCACCCATCTTCGCGGGGTTCTCGTTCTGAGAACCCCGCTTTTTTGCATTTGCGACTCCTGACTTTTCTTGAGTTCTCAGCCCTCGCGTGAGAAGAACGGAGGCGGAAAGGGGAATGTGTTTATGGAATTCCGGTATCTGCTCTCTTTGGGCTCCAATTTGGGTAATCGTCACGCCCATCTCATGCGAGGTTTACAGCTTCTGGGCTGTGAAGTGAACGTGCGCCGGGTGACGCGTATTATGGAAACCCTTCCCCTGCAAAGCCCTGATCATGACGTGAAAGAGCATGGGGCCTACCTGAATTGCGTGGTGGACTGTGAAGGGAGCTATGAAGCTCAGGAGCTTTACGACGACGTTATTTGTCCAATTGAAGATGTGGTCGGACATGATCGAACACAAAAGTGGCAACCCAGAGCTCTTGACGTTGATGTGCTGTTTTGGGCCCACAACGACGACACGACCTTCGACGCGTGCACGCCCATTCGAAGCCAGGAAGACCGTGGCTTCAAAGTGCCTCATATGGGGGTTTGGACCCGTCCTTTCTTACTGGAACTCATTGAGTCTGACCTGCACCTCAGCCGGCACCGCTTGATGGCGTTGATGGACTAGGGAGAAAGCCTTTGCAGCCCTTGCGCGTTGTTTTTTTGGGCACACCAGAAGTGGTGGTCCCCGTTGTCGAAAAGATTTTTCATTGTTCCGAAATTTGTGATCTTCGAGGTGTTGTGACCCAGCCTCCCACTCGGCGGGGTCGGGGCTCTCGTGCAAAAGATGCGCCGAGCCCTGTGCACCTGTGGGCAGAGCAAAAGGGGATAGCCGTTTGGACCCCCCAGCGCGTTGCTGAGGAGAGCTTCTTGAGAGACCTCCAGCAGGTTCGGCCAGATGTTTGTGTGACAGCTGCTTATGGCCAGTATCTCCCTCGGGCCTTTCTGAGCATTCCACGGTATGGAACTGTCAACATTCACCCTAGCCTCTTACCTCAATACAGAGGTGCTTCGCCGGTTCAGCGTGCCTTGCAAGACGGCCTCACTCAAACGGGCGTGAGCGTTCTTTTTTCCGTTGCACGGATGGATGCGGGTCCCGTTCTTTCCCAGTCTGTTGCCGAGATCTCTCCAGATGACAATGCAGAAACACTCTTGCAACGGCTTTTCAACCAGGGTGCCAATGATCTCCTCGAGGTGTTGAGAAAGCTACAACAGGGTGGCGAATCAGCACTGGAGCCGCGCGAGCAAAACGACGAACAGGCCACTGAAGCGCCAAAAATCAGTGTTGAGGAGGGGTTTTGTCGTCCTCAAGAATTGAGTGCTGTTGAAATTCACAATAGGGTTCGGGCTTTTTCCGTGTGGCCTGGTGTGAAGATCTGTTTGAAGATCAACGACGAACCCCAGTTGCTCCGCCTGTGGAAGACTGAAGTTTTGGCAGAAAAGATCTCAGAAGTGCGTTTGGAAAAGAAGGCGTTGCTGCTACCCTGTGCCAGAGGCAGTGGTGCGGCTCTTGGCGTGCTTGAAGCGCAGTTGCCGGGAAAGAGACGCATGGAACTCGCACAAATTCGAAACAGTTGGTCAAAGGCGCAAATCGGCTTGTGTCACGATTCTGAATGTTGCAAACTGTTGCCCAATCAAACTGGAGGCTGAAGACATGCTTGACAAGGCTCTTAAAAACCTAAGATCTCTCACCAACACATCGGTCTTCAGAGACCTGCGTTCGAAGTCTGAGGCCATCACTCAGGCCACTCTTTCGGAAAAGGAACGTTTGATTGACCGCATGGTCGATGGTTTGTTGGAAGGTCGAGATCTGGGAGACAACGGTCCGGCCGTGCGAGCAACGCTGCGGTCGAAGCTTTTTGAACAAAGTCAAGGCGATGCGCTGTTTCTCAATAACCTTCGCTACGTGAACAAAGCCATTTCCGCCAGTTTCCCATCGAGATTGAGCGATCTGTCTTCTGTGAAAGAGAATCTTATTCAGAACCTCATCGATGAGGCAATGAAGGAAAGCCAGGTGACCCCTCCGACTGGGCGCCGGCAGAGCCGATCACGACGGGGTTCTGGTGGTGGTCGAGGTTCGGGATCAACAACCCGGCGTGGCCGTGGTCGGGCGGTCGGAGACCGTGACGCTTCTTCTGAAAATCACTCGAGTGGATCGGCACGACGCACGAAAAACACCCGCTCGCACAGCGAAGGGGTCTCAACTCGCAAAGCGGCTGCGACCACCGCC
>JANQPW010000779.1 GCA_028285285.1 Silvanigrellales bacterium | reverse complement strand
TTGACCTCACCAATGCCGCTTTTGCTCCGCTTCAATTCGAGCTCACCTCCATTCAACTCAATGTCGCCGTCAAGGGTCAATCGAGGGCCGGGTACTTCCTGCACCCGCACGAAGAGGAGTTGATTGCATCCCTTCCCATCATGGGTGAGGCCACCGCATGGGCTACCCCTGAACAGGCGGAAAAGATCCTCAAACAATCCAGCAGTGACGATCGCCTTTCGGGCACCTTCACTGAGAATCAGTTTCTTTTAGATGGAATCTCCAGCTTGAACCCTGAAGACATAGATGTGAACTATGGCGACAAAGAGAAGCTTTTGGTCATCACGGGAAGCAGTGCAGCATCCACTTTCAAAGGCTCAAAGGCAAAGCTCGAGGCTGTGCAGCACATGGCCCCACCCAAAAAGGACGAGGACCGCCTTTTGTTGGTTGTGCTCATGCGGCCTGTGCCCTCAGGTAGCGAACAGAAGTGCGCTACCGATGACTTCAACCCTTGGATCAAGCAATGGGCCATTCAGCCGGGGGGCAAGACACGAGCCCAAATGAAGGAGTGGTTGAGGCAGCAGAGAGCCAGAGATAATGCCGACTCTTTGGAGTGATCATGCAAGAACAAATCAGCGAGAAGCTGCAGCTAGAAAATGCGCGGCTTAATGAGGAACTGGAGAAGTTCAAAGACTATTACGAACACTCTCCAGATATGTTTGTGTCTGTGAATCCAGAGACCGCAAAGGTATACGAGTGCAACGAAACTCTGGTGCAGAAGCTCGGCTACTCCGCAAAGTCAGATGTGATTGGTCTCAACTTACACTCTCTCTATCATGAAAGCTGCCACGACGAATTCAAGAAAGCTTTTCAAACGTTCAAGGAGACGGGTAGCGTTGTGAATTGGAGGCTTGACCTCCGGAAAAGTGATGGGTCCAAACTTCCTGTGTTGTTGAATGTTACTGCCGTGCGAAATGAAGATGGCTCGATTGTTCGCAGCCGTTCTTCCTGGACCGATATTTCGAAACAGCAGGAACTCGTCGAGGCAAAAGATCGAGCCGTTGCTCTCACGCACCTTAAGTCCCAATTTCTAGCCAACATGTCACATGAAGTGCGCACTCCTCTCAACGGAATTCTAGGAATGATTTCTCTCCTTGCAGAGACGGAACTCACTCCTGAACAAGAGGAAATGGTCACAACCATCCGAAACTGCGGAAACGGTCTTCTGACCGTTCTCAATGACATTTTGGACTATAGCAAGATTGAGTCTGGAAAACTTGAAATTGAAAACCGAGATTTTGAGATCGTCCGCTGTGTGCATGAGATTGTTGCTCTTCACAGCCACCTCGCTCAGGAAAAGGGAATTCGAATTGAATCTCAGATCCACCCCAGTCTCCCCGATATTGTCTTTGGCGACGAAACACGGGTTCGACAAGTTCTGTTAAACCTTGTCTCAAACGCTGTTAAGTTCACGTCTGAGGGGCGAGTGAGTGTGCTTGTGAACCCTTCGGCAGACGGCAAGTATATTGAGTTTTTGGTTCAAGACTCGGGAGTGGGTATTGGTGAGGAGTACCAGTCAAGACTCTTTGAGTGTTTTACGCAAGCAGATGCCTCTGTGACCCGCCGATTCGGCGGCACGGGTTTAGGCTTGACGATCTGCGCAAAACTCAGCGAACTCATGGGTGCACGTTTGAGCTTCAAGAGTGAGCTGGGGGTTGGTAGTGCCTTCACATTCCACTTGCCTCTCCGAGAAAGAACTGACGAAGTTTCCCCAAGTCAGGGGGCCTCTGCCGAGGAATTGGCGACCGCCTCTGACCCAAACTTGAGCCTTTTGCTAGTGGAAGACAACGCTGTGAATCAGTCTATTGCTGTGCGAATGTTAAAGGGCCTTGGCTACGGCTGCGATGTGGCTAACAACGGAGAAGTTGCTCTGCAGATGGCACAGGAAAAAGACTATCAATTGATCCTCATGGATATTC
>JANQPW010000761.1 GCA_028285285.1 Silvanigrellales bacterium | reverse complement strand
GTTTTGCCCCACTTTGGGAGAAGAATGCTCGAGAAATGTGTGACATCATCGGCGCTGATGAGAGATACAGCGGTGTGGATGAACTCGAATGTCCAGAGGCTCCCGACCAGCCAAAATGAGCCCAGAGTCTTGCTCTGAAAGTGGGAGTGCTGAAAGCTGAAGGGCGGGCAGGATGATCCGAGCTTTTTTTGGGGTTTTTTTTGGGGGGCTTGTCCTTCTTGCTCCACTGCCTCTGCAAGCGGCTGAAGTGCGGTCGGTTAAACCACAACCTGATCCACGTGAGGATCGTTTGGGGGTGGGCCGCCTCGTGCCAGCCCGGGCTCGGCCCCATCTGGCACCCTTTGCCTCAAAAATCTCGAAGCTTCATGTGAAGCCGGGGGCCCGGGTGCGCAAGGGATCAGCCTTGGTCACACTCCGGCGCTTGGATCCCAGTCGTGACTTTTCCGACTTCACGGTTGTCTCCAATGCTGAGGGCTTGGTTTCTGAGGTGTTTTTTCCAGAGGGCGCCGATGTGAGCGCCTCGACGGTGTTGGTGAGTCTCGTGTCTTCCGACCGGTGGGAGTCTGAAGTGTGGGTGAGCGACAAAAAAATTCACCGCGTTCGCCCTGGAATGAGGGCAAGTGCATGGCTGCTGGAAAAGGCCTTAGGAAAAAAAACGGCTCAAGTGGAGGTTCCTTCTCTTCCTGCGCGTGTTGTGGCTGTTGCTCCCCGGCCCGCTGAGGGAACCGGGCTTTATGCTGTGCGCTTTGAAATAGAGCTCAGCCGAGCTCAAGCGGAGAGCAGCGTGACGTCGTGGCTTGGCCAATTGGTGACCTTCTCACAGCAGACTTCAAAATGAACTCAGATCATTCTCAAAAGGCTGGTTCTCAGCTCCTGACCCCCTCTTCGCAGTCGCCCTTCGTTTGGCTTGCAACGCGGCCTGTGGCCTTTGTTGTGATTTGTTTGTTGATTTTGCTTTCGGGTACTGTCGCTCTTGTTGACCTTCCCACAAAGCTCTACCCCAACACCCGGAAAACAAGCATCTTTGTGCGTATTCCTCATGCCAGCCGCGGGGCTGCAGCCTTTGAGCAGGAATTTGGACGTCATGTGAACGATGCTCTTATGGGGTTGGATGGTCTTGAGGTGCTCGAGGTGGAGTATCAACAGGGCAACACAAATATCACTGCGGAGTTTGAGTGGGGAGTGCCCCCTAAAGAAGCACGCCAAGATGTGGAAAGTGCTTTGCAAGGTGCAGCTCGGCGTCTGCCCGAAGAGGCGCAAGACTTTTCCGTTTTTTACTGGGCCGGGCGCACGGCGGGATTCTATGCCGTTGCTGCCCACTCCGACACTCTGAGCGATGAGGAAATCTTCAATCAGGTTGAACCCCTGGTGGGTCCACAGCTTGCTCAGCTGAAAAACACAGATATAGCTCGTGTCAATCGTGTGAACGAAGTGAGCGTGACGGTGATTTTCAAAGAGGAAGAACTGTTGCGTTATGGGATGCGCTCCGACCAGGTGTACCAGAGAGTGCGATCGCATTTTAGCGATCGCTCGCTGGGGAGCATCCGCAAAGGGCGCTCTCCTGAACCCATCCGCATTCGCTTGGCGGGAGGTGAACCGGAACAGCTGGGTGAGTTGGTTGTGGGCACCCGAGGTGAGACTCCCATTCTCTTGCGCGACGTGGCTGAAGTGGAGATCAAGTCCGAGCTGCCGCGGCGTATTTACACTATCAATGGCCGTCGGGCTGTGGTTCTCTTTTCTATGCCCAATGAAAAGGGAAGCATTCGCGATCTGTCAGTTTCTATTGATGGCATTCTGGAGCAAGCGAGGAAACAACTTCCGGAGACCATCCAGTTTCGCACCTTGGTGAACCCGGCGGAGTACATTGACCGATCCATTCAGAACGTGCTTCAGGCGGGGCTTGTGGGAGGAGCGCTAGCCATTGGTATTTGTTTGTTGTTTCTTGGAAATCTTGCCAGCAGCCTTCAGATCGCACTTTCCTTGCCGCTGTCGCTTTTTTTGTCTTTTGTTTGGATGAGACTTTTTGGCGTGAGTGTGAATCTCATTTCCCTAGGAGGGCTCACACTGTCTGTGGGAATGATCGTTGATGCCAGCATTGTTGTGCTGGAAAACATTCATCGACATGTGTCTCGTTTAGGGCAGGTTGCGGCTGCTGAGGTGCGAACGGCGGTTGCCAAGGCTGTGAGAGAAGTGGCCCTTCCTGTGGTGGCTTCAACCCTCACAAGTGTGGTTGTGTACCTTCCCATTGTGCTCACATCAGACCTGACTTCAGCGGTGTTGGGCGACCTTGCGATGTGCGTGATCTTCGTTTTGGCGTCTTCTCTTTTTGTGGCCTTGTTTCTCATTCCGGCGCTTTCCAGTCTGTTGCGTTCTCTGGGCGGTCGGCAGAAAAGCCCAAAGCGGGGCGCCTGGTCGCAGCTGGGGGTCAGAGGGCTCAACCATGTTGGCGGCCTCTACGGCGGCTTAATGCAGCGCCTGGCTGTGTCGCGCATTTCGGCCACCTTGGTCGTTTTGGTTTTTTTGGCTACGTTTGCCGCTGCAATTGTTGTGCTGATGCCTCAAATTGAGCGGGAGATTTTGGCCAAGCCGAGCAGTGCGCGGGTTTCTCTCCGCATGACCAGCAAAACACTCTCCGATCCGGAGGATCTCCTCGAAG
>JANQPW010000751.1 GCA_028285285.1 Silvanigrellales bacterium | reverse complement strand
CATCCGCATTGCCGATGAGCTCGGCATCAAGGGCACACCACTCATTTACGTGAACAACCGCCTTTACAGCGGACCCCGCACGCCTGAAGCCCTCTCTGGGCTCTTTGCAAACCTGGCTTCGGCTGCAGAGTGAAGTGGACGTTTGTTTACTTTTTCAGCAGATCTGCAGCCACAGCACCAAACAGGAGTGAGCCAGCGGATCCCAAGAATGCGATGGTGGCCGCCCGCGCCAATGCCCAAAAGGCTTCACTCTCTTCATTTTGGATGAGCTCCGCCACACGATCGGTTTCCAACACCCTGAGAGCGATCTGGGTTCTCAGAAGCTCCAGCGATTCTTCGTCAAGCTGCTCTCCCTTTTCCAGTTTCTGTGAGATCTCGGTCATTTTTGTAAAAATGTTTTCGAGCTCAGGCGTGGGTGCAGCTTTGAATTCGATGTTCTCGTAGTGCACGACTGCTTCCACGGAAACATTTGGGTTGTTGGTGTTGCGCTGCAGCAGCAGTCGGCCAGAGGGAACGAGGTATTCAGGTCTGAAATAGTCTTTGGCTTTTTCAACCTCGTCATAGGGCGAATTCTGTTTGAACAGGTTGTAGCTCACGGAGCCCTCTTCGGGGTGGTGCGCGGTTTGCACGGCCAAAATGCGTGAAATTTTTCCGTCTGAGTCACGGTAGGAAACGCTAAAATCAGCGCCATTGGTCACAGGCGTGGCTGGAATGTTTGGGGTCGGTTTCTCATGGTCACCATAGGGATCCTTCACGGTCAATGTGACTTCGCTGTCTTCAATTTTGCCAGTGGCGCGCATGAGTTTAACAGTTCGTGCCTGTTCTACGGCGGCATTTCGACCAACGGCGGTGATGTGAGGTTCCACGTATTCCAGGTCCATGGGTGTTTTTCGCTGTGCCTCGTATTGGTCTGTTATTTTGGCCATTTCGCTGGTGTGGGAGGCTCCTGCCCAGAGCCATGAGCCCCCCACACCGGAGATCACAAGGGCTGCCACAGTCAGGGCGGCGCCGTTTCTCAAAGAATCAACCTGAGACTCGGAGCTCTGTTGTGTGTAACAAGCCGTTGACGTCAGAGAGGCCACAAGAGCAATGCTGATCATTCGTTTGGTGAGAGACATGGTGCCGTCCTTTTCGCAGAGTGAGAGTCAATGATGTTTGGAAAATTTAAAGCAAGCCTTGTGCCACAAACCTCACTCGTTGGGTTCAGAGCTCTCTCGGCTGTTGTTTTCGTTTTTGTTTGAGAAGGTTTCGTTCATACCAAAACCCAAGGCGAACAGGCCTGACTGCGCCACGAAGCCAATGCCCACGGCTTTGAGAACAGCCAGGAGAAACTCCCCGTTTTTGTCTTCCATGAGCTTTGCCAGGTGTTCATTTTCTAAGATGCGATAGGCAATTTGCTTCTGCAGGAGCTCAAGAGACTTTTTGTCCAGAGCCTCTTCCTCATTCATGTCTTCTTGGAGGAGCATGATCTGCTGAAAGACGTCTTCAAGCTCTGGTGTGGGCATGACCTGGATTTGCGTGTCCTCAAATTTGACAACTGCTTGGAGTGGACCTTCCGCGCTCCGTTGAAGCACCAATCTCCCGGTAGGTTCCGTTTTGAGTGACTGCCTGTAGAGGTTGTAGCTCACCACGCCCTTTTCCGGGTGGTCGGTTGTTTGCACAACCAGCAATTGGGACTCTTTTCCATCTTGATCTGTGTAGGAGACGCTGAAGTCTGCACCTTCAATCACGGGGGTTGTGTTGGGGTGTCCAGAACTTCCTGCAACGCTCGTTGTTGCCTCCTCCGCTTCGATGGGCTCTGTAGCCGGCACCAGTGCGACACTTCGGGTTGGGCCATCGGCCGAACCAGATTCGAGAGTCACAATGCGCGGCTCCAAGACGTTCGCATTGAAGGGAGGCTCTTTTGCTGCCTGATGCTTCGCTGTCAAAGCTTTGAAGTCCTTGTAGACATTGGCTCCAGCAAGACCCCAAGAGCTGGTAACCGCAACGACGAAATAGGCGCCCAATCCAAGGTTCTTCAGGATGGCCCCTGTTCTTCCGTGAGTGTCTGAGTTTTGG
>JANQPW010000686.1 GCA_028285285.1 Silvanigrellales bacterium | reverse complement strand
TCATTCATGAGTCGACCTGTTGGCGCAGGTACTCTTTCGGTGAAGGTGTGAGACGAAAAGACGAGCGTGTGAAAGGTCAACAGCAAAAGTGGTTTCTCTGTGAAGTTCCTTCTTTGGAAGACTGTGACCTGGCTGCGTCGCAAGGTGAGTTCACAAAAATACGACTTGTGAGTGTGCGTGAATTTATGGCGCTTTACGCGGGCTGGAAGGCAGCTCCTTTTTTGGACTTTTGCCGTGAGATTGGTTTTGCTCAGCCGTTGGAAGAAAGAGAGGGAGTTGCCGCGAGGAGGTGAGCCGTGACTGTGGTGTGCCGATCGTCTGAAGACTTGATGGCCTGTGCGGAACACTTCCGAGCACGGGCACCAGCAGCAGCCCCAGTGTCTTCGGAAACAGCACAGCTGTTGTTTGTGGACAGTGTTCAGGCCCTTTGTGACACATCTGCGAGCTTGTCGCTGGCCGTTTCCGGATCAAAGTCCTTCACAAACCGAGCCATTGTGCTGGCGGCTTTGAGTCAGTCGCCCCTTTTGCTGCGAGGAGCTCTCTTCAGCGACGATTCCTTTTGGGGTTTTGACTGTCTGCTGCGGCTTGGCGCTGAGCTCGCCTTTGATTGGGAAGGGGGAGAAGTCGAGGTTTTGAGTTGGTCGGGCACATTGCGATCGGGACAGATGCACCTCGGCATGGCTGGAACCCTGGCCCGCTTTTTTCCTGCTGTGATTTTGAACCGAGGGCCTGTGGGTGAAGTGGTGCAATTGGGTGCTCACAAACGGCTGTGCGAGCGTCCGCTGACCCCGCTGATTCAGGCCCTGCGTGCCCTAGGAGCTCAGATCAACGGCGACTCCCTACCATTGTCGTTGCAGCGATCCCCATTGGGGGGTGAAACGGAGATCAGCGGGGCACAATCGGGCCAGTTTCTCAGCGGACTGGTGTTGACGGCCTGCTCGGCTCCTCAGCCGGTGCGTGTTTTCAGAAGAGACAATCTCGTTCAGCCCGACTACGTGCGCATGACTGTGCAAGCGGCGCGCGCTTTTGGGGCTGACATCACCGTCGATGACTCTTTGACAGAGCTGAGTTGTCGGCCTGTGGCGCAGTTGGCCGCGGCTCAGAGGGTGTATACAGTGGAAGCCGATGCCTCCACAGCGTGCTACTATTTTGCGCTAGCAGTGCTGCTGAATCTCGATCTGGAAGTGACCAATCTGGGAAGCAGCACTCTTCAACCCGACCTGAAATTTGTTTCGTTTCTAGAGCGCTTGGGTGCGCGCTTCGAAGTGACACAGGAAAGAGTTCGACACATTCGTCAGGAGACTGCGTCGCTTTTACGGGGTGGTTTTACCGCAGACTTCACGGCAATGAGCGATCAGGCTTTGACAGCGGGTGTGATGGCGCTGTTTGCCGATGGACCCATTGTCATCACCGGGGTGGCCCACATCCGCAAACATGAGTCGGATCGGGTGGCCTGCTTCTGCGCAAACCTCACAGCGCTCGGCATTCCTGTTACGGAGCGCGCCGATGGATTTGAGCTCCAACCTTTAGGAAACAGCAGACCATCTGGGAGGTGGCCCACCCATCACGATCATCGTTTTGCGATGTGTGGATTTTTACTCGCCTGTCGTCTCCCCAACCTGGGCGTAGCTGAAGCCTGGTGCTGTGAGAAAACGGCACCTGGCTTTTTTGAGCACATGCAGCAGTTGGGTGTGCAGTTTTCTGCGCGTTAGTTGTCTGTTGTTTTGGGAAGAGGTGGATAGGATGTTGGGGTGCTTTCAGATGAAAGACTTTCAAGTGACTCATTCGCAATAAAGGACCGCATTTCTTCTATTGTTCCCGTAGCGGAAATGGCCCGCAGAATCGCCTGTCCAAATTCCCTGGGATTGACTGCAAGATTGTGGCAGCTTGCATGGTTGTATTCACATTGTCCAGGTCCGGTCCATCCATAGGCGAGACCCGCGATGACACCTCTGTCGTACCAAATCGCAGCTCCCGAGGCGCCGCTGCTAAAGTCACAGTCGTGATAGAGTCCAACGGGAGGGTTGGAATCGCGGTGATGGGGAGCTTTTCGAAATGAGCACAGCCGCTCCAAGTACATTTGGTGGAATTCTGAGCCTGGCGAGGAGATCATGTACATCAGACTCCGATCCCACAGGCCCGGGAAAAATTCAGTTGGAGTGCTGAGCCACCCACCCCACTCCCCAACATCGACGTCTAGTGGATCTACCCCGGGCTCCTCTGCGGGTATGAGTACAGCCCAGTCGTCCGCACCGTTTGGGTTTCCATGGCAAAGAGATCTAACTCAAAGAATGCCAGTTCGGCATTGCTTGCAGGCTCGTAGATGAGACCGAGATCCTGCCCTTCAATGATTTCGGTAACACAGTGTGCATTAGTGAGAACAACTTTGCGCGCTACCGCTGAAGCAGTGCAGACTTTTTTACGAGGGTTCCGGAACGTCTTGTCCCATGTGTACAGAATTCCAGATGCCGAAGCTGGGTAGGGAAGGGCGACGCCTGCATCAGGAAACACATTCCTAAGATTTTCTCGATTGTCCTGACCAATGATCGCACTTATGCTTGGGACATCGGAATTGACTTCTGTTTCGTCAGCTCCTATTCTTCGGTCTTTGAGGTCAGAAATAACTTTCATCTCCTGAAATTCTGCAGGACCGGTTGGCCGACTGCCTGTCGCAGAACCCTCGAACGAACGAATAAGGATCTCAACCTCGGATGCTCGGTCAAAAGATGAGCTGAATCCTTCGGATGTTTGATCAGAGGACATTGGTCCTGAAGATGCGGATTCGCCAGCGCAGCTCAGTAGTAGTTGTGTTGCACAGAGAAATGTAACCCTCAGTTTTCTCATGATGTCGCTCTCCCTGGTCGTAGATTTTCTGGGAGATCGGCAAAAAACGTTTTTTTTTTGAGGGATAAGTTGAGTTTCTGGAAATTACCGAAGGTTAACGACAGGGAAGACGAGGGAGCTCTTTGTAGCGTGAGGCGCGACAGCGTCCATCCTGGTAGCAGAATTGGTAGTTGATTCGCCTGAAGGTCCAAAATCCGCGACCGCAGTCAGATTCACTGACCCACTGATAGGTTTGAACTCTAAGGTGCATAGTGTCCATAACTGGTGTCGGAGCTCCTGTGAGAATTGCTGCGGCGATATCCGAGCGAGCCTCGGCAAACTCATTTGGGTATTGTGAAAAAAAACGTTGTACCTCATGTGGTTCATCGGCCTCCAGCTGTGAGTCATCGATGAGATCCCATTCTGCGTAGGCAGTAACATTCATCGTCAGCGCTAGCGTAGCGAGTGCCCCAAGGACTGTGTTTATGCTTTTCATAGATAGCTCCTGGTCAACTGTGATATCAAGTTGAAAACTAGCAGATATGTCAGCGTCACCCCATCCAATGTTTGCTTGTCTGCCGACAGATTGACGCATTTTACGTGGAGTGGCATAAAATTCTAATCTCTGAACAGAGCGGCTTAGACAAGAGTCAGCACGTACTGCGCATCACACTGAAAGTGTCCGGTGTTGCCCAGAGCTCGGTCGAGCTGCTTGAAACCAACCTTCTCGTAGAGGCGGCGGGCACGAAACATCGACTTTTTTGTCTCAAGGTAACAGCGTTTGAACCCTGCGTTTCGCGCTCCTTCCAAAGCATTTTCGAGAAGCAAACGTCCGAGACCCAAACCGCGGCTCTCACTGCTCAAGTACATTTTGCGAATCTCTGCTGTGTGACCGTCTCCACCTTCCAACACACCAAAGCCACACCCTCCCACGACGTTCCCTTTATACAATGCTACTGAATACCCGTGCTGTGGTTGTGCGTAAGTGCCCGTGAGGTCCAGTAGGTCGCTGTCGGTCATGGCTGAACCGGGTCCTTCAATGCCATGCTCTTGCAGCGACTTGCGAATGATAGCCACCATGGCTGTCTCGTCTTCCTTTTGAATGGGTCGGATGCAAACCTCCGAGGCGGTGCGGTTTTGAGACAAGCAGTTGGCGTAGAGCTCGAGACCTTCCTGAACCGTTTTGAGTTGTTCGGGAGTCAAATGGCGGAGTGCGGAAGCCACGCTGGCGTTGTTCACTTTGTGACACTGCCGCACACAGTGGCGGCCTTTTTCTGTGAGTGAAATCCGTCGTTGGCGGCGGTCGACTGCCGAAACTTCCGCTTGAAGCAGATCTTTCTTGAGCATCTGGGTGATGGTGTTGCTCACGGTTGACTTGTCAAGGCACAGCTTCTGCGCCAGCTCCAGGGGGGTGATCTCCCCATATTTTTCCAGCTCAATCAGCACGTGCCCTTCTGTGAAGCTGAAGCTGAGCTGATCATGCTTCGACTTCAGGAGGCCAAGGTTGCGCACGAGGTTGCGGCTTGAGGCTCGAATGTTTTCAACAGCTTGGAGAGACGGCTCCATTATTTGTATCCCCTAAAAATAGTTTTTATACAAAACTAATAGGGAGTTTCTCACTCTCTGTCAACTTGGTCAGAATGTTCGTTGCCGGAGCTTTTTGGCGTCTCTTTTGCTAAGTGCTTTGCACCACCAGATTAACTCTTTGCACCTCCAAGAGGAGACAGAAATGACTTTGCAGATTCACACAACTCTTTTCGCTTCCATTTCAGTGGCTTTGGCCGCGTTGGCATCTGTGGCTTGTGGCACACAGGCTTCCACAACCTCACTCAAATCTGAAAAAAAGGCATCTGCAGATCAGGCAAAGGTGGAGTCCATTCCTGTGCGTGTTCCGGCTGATGTGACCCTTTCCGAGTTTTGTGAAATTGCTCAGGGTATCTATTTTCAAGATGGCGAGCGCACAGTGTTCCACGTTCGTGAAAAGGCGATCGCGTTGCCACCCCTGGCAGAACCACCGCACACATACTCTGTGCAGAAGGGCAGCACTCTAAAGACCAATTCAGTGGAGTGTGATGACGCCCAAGTGGCTATAGCTATGGACTACGATCTCAAACTCCTGCGATTTGATGCAGAAGGTGGTGCTGCAGAATCAAGGGAAGCCTTTACCCTCGACGACCGCTACACTCCAACAGAAGATGGTCGTGGGCTTCAGTTGGCAACCACTTACTCCCGCGCAGACGGTGAAGTCTTGGGTGTGGACGAGTTCATTGTCGTTGCCGCGACGCCGCATCATGTGGCCTACGCTCAACAGATCCCCCTCCCGCTTGTGGCCTTGATTGGGCCTGAGGACACAGCTGCCATTGCTCAGACCCTTCAGGGTTGGAATGCGGAGGTTGACGTGTCGGCCCTTCACGTCACTGTTGACACGATCATGAATGTGAGAAGAAGCTTGGAAAAGATTGAACTTCAGCTGGTGTCAAAGGCTCACATTAAGGCTGGAGAGCTCCTCCTTCCTCCTGTTTCGTTTTACGATCTCCTCGACTACACAACCGACCTCGATGATGCGCTGCGAGCTGGAGAAGAGGCCCCCGACTACAACCCGGCACGTGACTTGGTTGAGCATGTTGAGCAGTGGGTGGAGCGGCAGCGGCGCTAGGCCTCGCGTGTGGTCTTGAAATTGCAGGGGCCGTTCCGTTGGTGGGCAAAACACGTTGTCTTTTGCTTCCTTTGGAGGTTCTATGAAATTTGCAGTTTTGGCCCTTGCGGGTCTTTTTATGGTGTCTTGTGGCACAAACGACACCAGCCAGTCTTTGAACGATCGAGAGATTGATTTTCATCCCGTAGACTTTACCATGGAAAATGCCCAGCTTGTTTACACCACTCTCATGACCCAGAGATGTGTGACCAACCGACCTCGCCATGCGCGGCGGGCTCGGATGTGTGCAAATGCTGGTTCAACTTTTGGAAAACTCCTCGATTTTGGTGGGCCCCGTGGGTTTGGGCGCTTCTCGGAGCTGGACGAGCTCAGAGAAGATGGAACGCCCAAGCGTCGCTTCAATGGCATTGCGGCCTTCCGCACCCAGCTGATCCGTATGGCAGCTTCGGGTCAGGCCAAGGCGGCTGCAGATTTCATGCACGAACAGATCTCAGCGGCCATGGCCGAACAGCGTTCCGTCAATCTTTGGGAACTGGCGGTTCAGCACACCAATGGTGACCACAGGGCGGCACTGGAGATTTTGGGCGTGGTGTTTCAAGACCGCATCCACACAGCTCAAGCCACCTTTCTTTCAACGGTGCGCGGAGATGAGGACCCTGTCGTTGTTCGTATCCGTGAGGCCGTTGAGCTCATGATCAAAGCTCAGGAAGAGGGGGTTCTGACCCACTACCCTGTGGAAGGCATTGAGGAGAAGGTGTCTTTCTACCACTTCTTTGTTCCCGCCTACATCAGTATGCGACTGCAAGAAGAAGGTCTTGCGCCCAATATGGCGCAGTTGATCGCTTTCCTCTTCAACGCTGAATACGAGCTCAACTTCATCACTTTGGAAGAACGTTCAAAAGAAGATGACGCGGGTCAGGAAGAAGGTGACGACACTGAGCCGACCCTTGGAGAAAAAATTCGGGATGCCGCCGCTCTTGCGATTGGCCAGTGGAAGCCTTTTCCAGGAGAAGACTACCGTAAAGACACCTTGGATATCCAACTCGGTTACGTTGGAGCCCAATTTGGTCATCAGGTTGCTGAAGGCACGTGGACAGGAGATCTGAGTAAATTCTACCTCCCTGCCAAGGAAGAGTTCACTGAAAAACTCCCTCAGGACCCCTTGAAGAAGATGAAAGAGCTGTCGCGGAAACTGTTTCGAAAGCAGCGCTGATGAGCCATCCCGTTCGTAAGACAGGCGCAGCGGCTCAGATCTCCACGCCGAGTTCCAACCGACCTCTCCAACCAGGTGAGGTGTCTTCGCTACTCTGATTTTCAGACTCCACCTGGAGCCTGGGCCCCACATCGAGGGGGGTGCCCCAAAGAG
>JANQPW010000671.1 GCA_028285285.1 Silvanigrellales bacterium | reverse complement strand
GACCTTTCTGAAAGTGCAGTTGCGCCGCCTTTGGATGGCTTTTCAAGGCCATTTCAACTTCTTTCATGGCCATCTCTGTTTGATTGGAGTCGATCAGCTTCTGCACAGAGGCAATTTTCGCAGCTGCGGTTCCCTCTCCCGTTGATGCCAACGCCAGAGATGGGGAAAGTGTGTGGACAAGTTTCGACCTGTCTTCAGTTTCAAAACCAACGAAACTCCCATCCAAACTTGTGGCCATTAAAAACCCAGAAAGCACTGCCCACCTCCACCGCACAACTCCACAAGTCGCATTCATGGGGACCTCCTTTGAAAAAGAAACACAACGCAGTGTATGCTATAGGCTCTCAGAGGATCACGCCCGAAACACTCACCACGAGGTTGCCGTGTCTCAAAACGAATCCAAAGCCACTTCAATCACCATATGCGCAGGATGCTCGGGTCTCAACCGAATTCAAATTGGAAACGCTTCCAATGCGAAGTGTGGACATTGCGGGCAGCCGCTCAATCCCGAAGCAACTGTTCACAGTGTAGACCTCCCAACGCTCAAACACGTTGTCAAAAACTCTCCCGTGCCGGTGCTGTGCGATTTTTGGGCACCCTGGTGTGGACCCTGTGTTGCCTTTGCACCCATCTACGAAGAATTCTCTGCGGATCACCGCAGCAATGCACTGTGTGTGAAATTGGACACTGAAGCTCACGGCGTTGCCGCCGAGGCTTTCAACATTCGCGGAATTCCCACACTTGTTGTGTTTGAAGGTGGCGTTGAAAAAGCTCGGCAAAGCGGAGCACTCCCTGCCGACGCCCTCAAGCAGTGGGCCACCTCTCAGGGAATTGGCGCCTGAAAGCGCTCATTCGGCAAAATGATTGAGCTTCAGCTGACGTGCAGCACGTGTTTCATCGACCCTTGCACGAGGAACATGCCGAGGAACAGAATCGTTGTTTCCTGGTTCTGACACAATTTCACGCACAGCCCCAATGAAGCGATCCATCTCAGCGATGGGCTCGGTTTCTGTGGGCTCCACCATGATGGCGTTTTTCACACAAAGCGGGAAATGGACCGTGGGCGGATGAAAACCATAGTCGATCAGCCGCTTTGCCATCAGCGAAGTGTCCAAACCCAATTCACGCTGATTGCGATCGTTGAACACAATCTCATGGAGGTGGTCGCCCTCAACAGGCAGGTTCAAACAACCCTCAAGCTGCGACTTCAGATAGTTCGCATTGAGAATCGCATTTTCACTCACAGCTCGGAGACCGTCTGAGCCCAAAGCCCGAATGTAAACCCACGCCCGAATAAACATGCCAAAGTTACCGTAGAAGGCCTTTACCCGAGGGAGTCGAACCCCATTGGGATCATGGCTTTTGAGCTCATAACTTCCATCGGGCCTAACCGCCACATCGGGAAGTGGCAAGAAAGGCGCTAAACGCTCCGAAACAGCAATTGGACCCGAGCCAGGTCCTCCTCCACCATGAGGCGTGGAAAACGTTTTGTGGAGGTTAAACTGAATCACATCGGCACCGTAATCACCGGGTCGAGTGATGCCCATGACAGCATTGAGATTGGCACCATCAATGTACAGAAGGGCATCTTTCTCGTGTAAAATTTCAGCAATTTCTTTGATGTTCTTTTCAAAAATCCCCAGTGTGTTGGGGTTCGTGACCATAAGCCCAGCAACGTCATCATTAAGAACGCGCCGCACATCTTCAACCTCAATGTAACCATGCGGGCCCGTCTGAACCTGCACAATTTCAAATCCAGCCAGTGTGGCACTCGCCGGGTTAGTGCCATGAGCAGAGTCTGCGGTGATGATCTTGCTTCGGTGCCGACCTTTTTGGGCGTGATACTGGGCCATCAACCGAAGGCCCGTAAACTCACCCTGTGCCCCAGCGGCAGGCATCAACGACACGTCGGCAAGACCAGTGATGTCTTTCAAGTCTTGTTTGAGCTCATGCATGATTTGAAGATGGCCCTGGCTCCACTGGAGGGGATCCTGTGGATGAGCATCTCCCACTCGCGGGTCTCGCGCTATGGCCTCATTCACCCGAGGATTGTACTTCATCGTGCAAGAGCCGAGTGGATAGAGACCGAGATCAATGGCGTAGTTCCAGGTTGAGAGGCGAGTGAAATGGCGCACAACTTCCGGCTCAGAAAGCTCAGGCAAACGAGGAAGCACCTTTCTGCCGCTTTTTGAGCGAGAGGAATCGGACGGGAGTTCACAGCTTGGCACATCGAGAGGAGGCAAAGCAGCACCCCGAGCACCGGGTCGAGAAACCTCAAAAAGGGTTGCTTCCTCCAACACAACAGCCCGCGAGGTGGTTGTCTTGCGGTGTTTTTCCTGACCCATGAGTTATGCCCCCCACTCATTGATGACTTTCACATAGTTTTCCAACTCCGCTTTCGTGCGCTTCTCGGTGCAACAGACCACAAGCCCGGTCTTGTCGTCACTCAGTCCACGAGAGAGAGGAAGCCCCGGAGCCAACCCGCGTGCCGCAGCAAACTCAAAGAAGTCTTCGGCGGTCCCCTTTTTCAGATCGAGTGTGAACTCATTAAAGATCTCAGCATCGGGAAACCGCAACTCGCAGGCGGGAGAGCCCTCCAATTGCTTTTTCAGAAACTGGGTTTTTGAGTAGTTGTGCTCCGCAATTTCTCGAAAGCCCAACTTGCCAAAAGATGCGAGCCAAATGGTTGCCCAAAGCGCACAAAGGCTCTGATTCGTGCAAATGTTCGAAGTGGCTTTTTCACGCCTGATGTGCTGCTCGCGTGTGGAAAGTGTCAGGGTGAAGCTTCTTCGACCCTCAGCGTCAACAGACTCACCACACAAGCGGCCAGGGAGCTGGCGCACATACTGTTTCTTCGCACAAAAAAGGCCCAGATAAGGACCACCAAAAGACTGAGGAAGGCCAAGCCCCTGGCCTTCAGCCGTCACCACATCCACCCCATGACTTCCAGGGGCCTCATACAAGCCCATTGCAAGGGGATCGGAGACCGCTACCACACTGAGTGCACTTTGTTTCTCTGTTTCCGCAACCAGTCCCTCAAGATCTTCGACAACACCATAAACATTGGGGCTCTGAACCGCAGCGCAGATCATCTGACCCGGTTCCGCATCACGCAGCGCACTCAGATCGGTTCGTCCGTCAGACCCCACCGGCATCCAGCGCACTTCAAAATTCTGCGGAGAAAGGTAGCTCCGACAAACCTCGAGATACTCGCTGTTGATGCCTTCTGAAAGGCACACGATCCCTGCACCCTTTTTCACACGCTTCGCCAAAAGCAGAGCTTCAGCCAGCGCCGTAGCGCCATCATAGTGCGACGCAGTGGCCACATCCATGCCAAAAATCTCAGCGACCATACTTTGAAACTCGAAGAGCGCCTGCAAAGTTCCCTGGGAGTTTTCGGGCTGGTATGGCGTGTAGGCCGTGAGAAACTCCCCTCGTAAGGTCAACTGGTTCACATGAGAGGGGCAAAAACGATCGTAGCTGCCGGAGCCCAAAAAACTCACAGCACCTTTTTGAGTGCGCGAACTGGAAAACATCTTTTGAATCTGCGCCTGAATCTCAAACTCAGAGAGGGGTTCTCGGCCACCAAAAAGCTCGCGCTTAAACCGGATGTCCTCGGGGATACCCCGCAAAAA
>JANQPW010000667.1 GCA_028285285.1 Silvanigrellales bacterium | reverse complement strand
CCCTTCCGACAGGTTCCCCCTTCACGAGCCCGCGAAGAAGCCGAGCCTTTCGAGGGGCGCACTGAACGGCATAATGTGTAGCTTTTCCTTGCATATCTTTCCCCAATCTTTACTTCTTCTTCGCCTTTTTATCCGCACCATGGCCATAGTAGTTTCGAGTTGGAGCAAACTCTCCAAGCTTGTGACCCACCATGTTCTCTGTCACGTACACAGGGACGAACTTTTTTCCGTTGTGAACAGCAAAGGTCACACCCACAAACTCTGGCAGAATAGTGGAACGACGACTCCAAGTCTTGATGACTTTGTTTGAACCTTCACTGGCCTCTACCTTCTTAAAGAGGTAGCTGTCGACGAAAGGTCCTTTTTTCAACGAGCGTGGCATATCTCAATACTCCGTAATTATTTCTTCCGACGACTGATGATGAAGCGATCACTTGGTTTTGTCCGCCGAGTCTTGTAACCCTTCGACAACTGACCCCAAGGCGAGCAAGGATGCCGCCCACCACTGGAGCGACCTTCACCACCACCCATAGGGTGATCGACAGGGTTCATTGCAACACCGCGGACTGTTGGCCGCACACCCTTCCAGCGGCGCCGGCCAGCCTTACCAACTGTGACGTTCATATGGTCAGCGTTCGAAACACTGCCAACTGTTGCGTAGCATTTCTCTGAAACCAATCGAAGCTCACCGCTGGGCATACGCACCTGTGCATAGCGGTCGACACGACCCACAAGTGTTCCCGAAGCTCCAGCACTTCGGATCATCTTAGCTCCACCGTCTGGTTTCATCTCCACACTGTGAATTTGCGTTCCAGCAGGAATCTTTCCAAGAGGCAAAGCATTACCTGGTTTGATATCTGCTTCGGGGGAGTTCACGACTGTTGTGCCAACCTTCACACCTTCGGTTGCCAAAACGTAGCGGCGATCTCCATCTTTAAACTGAATGAGAGAGATGAACGCGGTTCGATTCGGATCGTACTCAACAGTTTTGACGACACCCTCAACATCGCGTCGAGCACGGCGCCAGTCAATCACTCTATATTTTGTTTTGTTCCCACCACCCTTGTGACGAACGGTGATACGACCTTTGTTGTTGCGCCCAGCTTTGTTAGGCAAAGCTTCCAAAAGCGGCTTATAGGGCTCTGAAGTTGTGATGACATCACGGTACTTCACATAGGTTTGGCTTCTGGTTGTCGCCGTATAGGGTCTCAACTGCCGAATGGCCATGGTTTCTTTCCTCTTCGTGTCGCGCGATAACGAGGAGTTCTCCGCGCGGTTCTCTTAGTTCTTATTCTTCCGCTGCATCGGCTGTCATGGTCGGAACAGGCAAAGACTGTCCCTTCTTCAACTGCACATAGGCCTTTTTCACATTTGGTTTCTTCACCCGAACAACCGAGGAAGATCCTTTGCTCCTCGCTCGCCGACTTGAGTCGCCTCGTGTGATCAAAGTACGGACTTTAACAACGTCCACGTCAAAGACTTCCTTCAAGGCAGCTTTGATTTCCGTCTTCGTAGCCTTGAGATCTACCTTTAGGCCGTAGACATCTTTTTCAACCAAAAGCACTGCTTTTTCGCTCAGGACTGGCCCTTTTATGACGAGCTCTGGTTTCATCACTGCGCCCCCTCCTGCTTCTTCGACTTCATTTTGTTCAAACGATTTTCAATCACTTTGAGAGCGCCTTCTGTTGTGATCATGTTTCTCGTTTCCATGACATCCAGAGCGGTAACCTGCTCAGGTCTCAACATCACAACACCGCGGATATTTCGAAAAGCCCGAAGAGTCTCAACGCTCGGATCTTGCAAGACAACAATGGTCTTACCCACTCTCTCAATGGCTCCGCCAACCAATTTCACTGCGTCTTTTGTCTTGCCACTGGGAACATCGATGTTTCCTGTGTAAACATTGCCCGAAGCCACACGCTTTGCCAGGGCAATACCCAAAGCTTTACGTGCCATACGATCGGGAATTCCTTCCCGATAACTCCGCGCCTGAGGACCATGAGAAACCCCTCCGCCAACATAGATGTTGCTTGAAGTGCTTCCATGTCGTGCATTACCCGTTTTCTTCTGCTTGTAAGGCTTTTTTCCTGTAGCCTTTACCAACGAGCGGGTCTTCACCCCTACCGTACCCTGACGGCGATTTGACTGGTAGCTCTTCACGACTTGCCAAAGAGTTCCGAGATTTCCCTCAGTCTCCGACTCTAGCCAGGAAGGTACCTTTTCTATTTTGGTAACCATATCTCTTTTACCTTTTTCTTAGCTCTCAACAACTCAGATAAAAACAATCCCACCGCGAGCACCCGGAACGCCACCATGAATAGCCAGCACCTTCTCAGACTCGGACCAAGAAACGACCTGAGCATTCCGAACGGTAACCTTCACGTTGCCATACTGGCCTGGGAGCTTCTTTCCTTTTGGTGTGCGACCTGGGCGAGTTCGCATACCAACAGAGCCCGGAGCCCTATGGAAACGACTTCCATGGCTCTGAGGACCACCTGCAAAGCCGTGACGAGTCATGGCATCTTGAAAACCTCGACCCTTCGAGGTTCCTGTGAGCTTGAGATTGTTTCCCGCTTCGTACGCCGGAGCCGCCACCTCTTGACCCACATCCAAACCTTCAAAAGAATCTACAAAATAGCCCTTCTGAACAGGCTTCTTAAAGCCAAGATCGTATTCCACAACCACGAGCTTACGCCCATCTTTCAGTTCCTCCTGGCGAGCCACTTTAGCTGGGACAGCCTGAAGGAGGGTTACCCCCTTGGCATTCCCCTGCTCATCAAAGCAGCTCGTCATTCCGACTTTTCGAAAAGCATGTCGAATCACTGCTCTCAACCTTTCCTGGATACGTCTTGCGCATTGCCAGACTTTGGTGTTGTACTTGCGCCACTCAGACCAATGCAGCGCCGTTCACAACACTTATGTTTTTATCAAAGCTTAAAAATGGTCTTTGAAAACTCGCTTTTTTTAGTAGAGATTGATCTCCACATCAACCCCAGCGGCAAGGTCGAGCTTCATCAATGCATCAACGGTTTGTTGCTTAGGCTCCAAAAGATCGATCAGACGCCGATGGGTGCGAATTTCGAACTGCTCACGAGATTTTTTGTCAACGTGAGGAGAGCGGAGCACTGTATACCGGCTACAGCGCGTTGGCATGGGCACTGGCCCCGCAATGCGTGCACCTGTGCCTTTGGCCTTGTTGATGATTTGAGAGACACTCTGATCCACGAGGCTCACATCATATCCCTGCAACCGAATTCTGATTTTCTGATTTTCCATTAACAAAGTTCTCCAATCGTGGGACTCGACCTCTATCTGAGCTCTCATTCAGAGTCAAGCCGTTTTTCTCGTGGAAAGAGAGGAATGAGAAAATCTGGGAAAAACTCCCTGAGAAAGCCGTCCTGAAGCGGACTCAAACGAGCACCTTAGGCACAAACAAGACCAGCTCAAAGCGTTCTGCTGAGCGAAAAGAAGGAGTTCCGGTCACAAAGTGACCGGAACATCAGACGGAACTGTGAGTCGCTTCTAGTTGTGACGGAACCCCTGGTGGGAGTGCCCACCCAGCCGAGCCACCATTTGCGGAGTCGAAGCCTCAATGATGGCCTCAGCGTCAAGTCTTTCGCCTTCAACAAACATATCCAATGTTTTGTAGCTTGGAACCCCTGTTCCAGCCGGAATCAACCGACCCATGATCACATTCTCTTTCAGACCGCGCAACAGATCGACACGGCCAGAGAGAGCGGCTTCTGTGAGCACTTTCGTGGTTTCCTGGAAAGAAGCTGCAGAAATGAACGACTCCGTAGAAGAAGCGGCCCTCGCAATTCCCAGCAACAGAGGTTCTGCCACTGCGGGGCGAGCCCCACGAGCCACTGCCAACTCGTTTTGCTCTTCGAAAGTCCACTTCTCAACCTGAGCTGCCGGCAAAAAGTCGGTGTCACCAGCATCTTTGATCTTCACACGTCGCAACATCTGCTTCACGATGACCTCAATGTGCTTGTCATCGATAGGCACACCCTGCAGCTTGTAGACGGCTTGAATTTCAGCAACCAAATATTTGGCCAGCTCCTTCTCACCCAAGACCTTCAAAATATCGTGCGGATTCAGAGGGCCATCCACAAGTGGCTCTCCGGCGCGAATAAAGTCTCCTTCGGTCACCACAACATGGCGCCCTTTCGGGATGAGGTATTCAACGGCATCACCGATATCAGGAGTCACAATCACCCGACGCTTACCTTTAACGTCGGAGCCAAAGCTCACATAGCCGTCAATCTCGGAGATAATGGCAAAAGTGCGCCGCTTCTGAGCCAAGAACAACTCGGCTACCCGTGGGAGACCACCGGTGATGTCCTTCGTTTTGGCCTGCTCTCGAGGGATTTTCGCCAAAATATCACCCTGATGGACTTCATCGGAGTCTTGGAACATCACTGTTGCACCGCTTGGGAGAGGATAACGCGCATCGCGCGATTCGGTGATGCGCACCGCAGTTCCTGACTCATCCACAACAACAATCGCGGGCTTGATTTTCGCATCACGAGACTCGGTCACAACACGCCGGGTGAGACCCGTGACTTCGTCAACGCGCTCCTCCATTGACGTACCATCGACCAGATCTTGATAGCGAATACGACCCGTCACCTCAGACACAATGACCACAGAGTGAGGGTCCCACTCCACAAGCACATCGCCCATTTTCACATCTTGACCGTCTTTCACAAAGAGCTTTGAGCCGTAGGGCACTGAGTAGCGGTCACGCTCGATACCATCGAGGTCAAGCACAATAAGTTCGCCATTGCGGCCCATGACGGTAAACCACTCATTCTTGCCTTTCACGGTGTTGAGATTTTCAAACACCACTTTACCCTCAACCTTCGCGTCATAAGACGAGTCTTGGGCTTGCATTGTTGCAGCACCACCTTGGTGGAAGGTGCGCATTGTGAGCTGAGTTCCAGGCTCCCCAATTGACTGAGCTGCAATCACTCCCACAGCCTCACCAACGTTAACCAAATGGCCCGTCGCCAGGTCACGCCCATAGCACTTGGCACAGACTCCACGGCGGGTTCGGCATGTGAGAACGGACCGCACAAAAATGCGATCGATTTTCGCCGCTTCTATGCGAGCACACACCGCCTCGGTGATCTCTTCATTTGCAGAAACAACAACTTCACCTGTGAAGCGGTTTTTAACCTCATAAAGCGAGACACGACCCAAAACCCGAGATCCAACGGTTTCCACAACCTCACCACCCTCAACGATGGAAGTCACTTCAACGCCATCGAGGGTTCCGCAGTCGTACTCGGAAACGATTGTGTCCTGAGCAACATCAACAAGCTGTCGGGTGAGGTAACCCGAAGAAGCCGTTTTCAACGCCGTATCAGCCAGCCCTTTTCGAGCACCGTGGGTGTTGATGAAGTACTGCAGCACCGTGAGACCTTCTCGGAGATTCGCCGTAATGGGAGTCTCAATAATCTCCCCTGTGGCCTTTGCCATCAACCCGCGCATTCCTGCGAGCTGTCGCATCTGAGTTTTACTCCCCCGTGCGCCAGAGTCAGCCATCATAAAGATCGAGTTGAACGAAGGAATGACGCGCTCTTTACCATCGTAGCCAACGATGGTGTCTGTTGAGATTTGGCTCACCATGCTGTCACCAATCTCATCCTGGGCTCGAGACCAAATATCGATCACCTTATTGTGTCTTTCACCCTCGGTGATCAGCCCTTCGGAGTATTGGTCACGAACCTCCTTGACTTCGTTTTGAGCAATGTCAAGAAACTTCATCTTTTCCTCAGGAATCTTCATGTCTTTCACGCAAATCGAAAGACCAGAAACCGTGGCATAGCGATAGCCCAAACGGCGCAAGGAGTCTGCCAAAAGCACGGTCTCTTTTGCTCCGCAAATACGATAGGTGTCATTGACCAAAGCCGAAAGTTTCTTCTTGTCCAGAGCTTTGTTGTACCGCTCGAAAAAAGGAAACTTCTTGGGAACCACTTCACGCACGAGCACCCGACCCGTCGTGGTCTCAATCAGCGGTTCTCCTGCTTTTTCACGAAGGAAAATCGTTGAGTGAATACCCACAAATCCGTGATCAAAGGCCGCACGCACCTCATCAACACTTCCAAATTTCTTACCCGCACCCAAACCGGCCGGGTTTTCCTTGGTGAGGTAATACAAACCAATCACAATATCTTTGGTGGGCTCAATGATAGGAGTCCCATGCTGCGGCGACAGAATGTTGTTTGTAGACATCATCAACACACGGGCCTCAATTTGAGCTTCGAGACTCAAAGGCACATGGACACACATGGTGTCACCGTCAAAGTCGGCGTTAAAGGCCTGGCAGACCAAGGGGTGAAGCTGAATGGCTTTACCTTCTACAAGAACAGGCTCAAATCCCTGAATTCCCAAACGGTGAAGGGTCGGCGCTCGATTCAAAAGAACAGGGTGTTCTTTGGTCACTTCCTCAAGGAGATCCCAGACTTCTGGCTTTTCTTTCTCAACCATCTTCTTGGCGCTCTTGATGGTTGAAACATAACCACGCTCTTCAAGCTTGTTGAAGAGAAAAGGCTTGAACATTTCAAGCGCCATAAGCTTAGGCAGCCCGCATTGGTGCAACCGCAGCTCTGGGCCCGAAACGATCACAGAACGTCCAGAGTAGTCCACACGTTTTCCCAAGAGATTCTGTCGGAAGCGACCATTTTTCCCCTTGAGCATGTCAGACAACGAGCGGAGGGGACGCTTATTTGGACCCGTAAAAGTCTTTCCACGCCGACCATTGTCAAACAGCGCATCAACCGCTTCCTGAAGCATGCGTTTTTCGTTGCGAACAATGATATCGGGGGCATTCAACTCCAAAAGGCGCAACAAGCGGTTGTTGCGGTTGATCACCCGGCGGTACAAATCGTTGAGGTCACTCGTGGCAAAGCGACCACCATCAAGAGGAACCAAAGGTCTCAGATCGGGAGGAAGCACAGGAATCACGTTGAGCATCATCCACTCTGGGCTGTTGTCACTCATCAAAAAGGAGCCCACAACCTTCAGTCGCTTGATGAGCTTCTTCGAAGCCGCATCAGAAGTGGCGACCTTCAATGCTTCCTTGAGCTGGTTTGCAAGCTCAAACACGTCAATGTTCTGCAGCAACTCAAGCACGGCTTCTGCGCCAATACCGGTTCGGAAGTTGTTGTTTCCAAACTCTCGGAGTTTGCTCTGTAGGCGATCTTCCGGCAGCAACTCGTGAACCTTGAGATCGCTGTCTCCAGGATCCAAAACGATGTGCGCCTCGCAATAGAGAATGCGCTCTAGATCTTTCAAGGAAAGGTCCACAACAGCACCGATACGGGACGGCAAACACTTTAAAAACCAAATGTGAGCCACCGGGCAGGCCAGATTGATGTGGCCCAAGCGCTCGCGCCGCACCTTACTCTCAATCACTTCAACGCCGCATTTCTCGCACACGATTCCGCGGTGCTTCTTACGCTTGTACTTCCCACAAATGCACTCGTAGTCGCGCACGGGGCCAAAAATCTTTCCGCAAAACAAACCATCACGCTCAGGCTTGAACGTTCGGTAGTTGATGGTTTCAGGCTTTTTCACCTCACCAAATGACCAACTCCGAATTCTCTCCGGCGAAGCCAGGCCAATTTTCACTGCGCTAAAGGTCAGCGGATCAACTGGCTTCTCAAAAAAATTGTACACATTCTTAATGCTGTCGCCCATTTCTCACTCCCCTTGGCACCCGCACATCGGCAGGGCCACTCGAATTTTTGTCCGCTTCACTCGCTATCTCTGACCTCGCGCTGAAGATCTTCGAGGCTCACCTCTTCCCCTTCGCGAATGAGGTTCACGTCAAGCGCAAGGGACTGCATTTCCTTCACGAGCACATTGAACGATTCTGGTAGACCAGGGAGCATCATGTTCTCTCCCTTCACAATGGCTTCATACATCTTAGTCCGGCCCACAATATCGTCAGACTTCACCGTCAAAAACTCTTGCAAGGTGTAAGAGGCCCCATATGCCTCCATAGCCCAGACTTCCATTTCACCCAGTCGTTGACCACCAAATTGAGCCTTACCGCCCAGAGGTTGTTGAGTCACCAAACTGTAAGGCCCAATAGACCGAGCATGGATCTTCTCATCCACAAGGTGATGGAGTTTCAAAATATACATGACGCCAACGGTTACTTTTCTCTCAAACTTGTCGCCGGTGCGACCATCCCAAAGGTCGACCTGACCAGACTCATCAAGACCAGCCAGCCCCATGTAGTCGAAGATCTCTTTTTCTTCTGCACCATCAAAGACAGGGTTGGCGACGGTGACGCCTTCTTTGTATTTTTTTACAAAGTCGCGCAGTTGGTCATCGTCACAACTCTTGATGAAATCCTTCACGCTCTCATCGGACCAAACCTTGAGCAGGTACTCTTCCAGTTCTTTGCGCGGACAGGCTTGCTCCATCATTTTGTTGATCTTGGCACCAATACCTCGCGCCGCCCAACCAAAGTGAGTTTCCATGACCTGGCCAATGTTCATGCGAGACGGAACACCCAAAGGACTCAACACAATGTCAACTGTGTCACCATTTTCTAAGAAAGGCATATCTTCCTCAGGCACGATCTTGGAAATCACACCCTTGTTGCCATGGCGACCCGCAAGCTTATCTCCCACTTGCAAACGTCGCTTGATGGCCACATAGACCTTCACCATCTTGATAACACCGGGAGGAAGCTCATCACCCCGTTTGACTCGGGCCATTTGCTCCTCGGTCATTTCCTTCACCAGAGCAATCTTTTCTTCCAAAGACTTCTTCACCTTGAGCAAAAACTCATTTTTGCCGGCGTCTGAGACTTCCAAAGACTGAATCTGCTCAAAGGACATCCCGTCAAAGGTTTCCTTTTCAATGGAGGAGCCCTTCGCATATTTGCGGATCTCACCGTGACTCTTTACCTCGATACCCAAAGCCAGTGTCTCCCCAACGAGACTTGCCTCCAGCTTTTCCAAGGTTGAGCGACGGATGATATCGAGACGATCGGCCTCGTTCTTTTTCAGTTTCGCAAACTCTTCTTCCTGAATCTGAATCATGCGCTCATCAGGCTCAGAGCCTTCGCGCGAAAAGACCTTGGCACCAATCACGGTTCCATGCAGTCCAGGGCCCACACGCAAAGACGTGTCCCGCACATCGGCGGCCTTTTCCCCAAAAATAGCCCGCAGGAGTTTTTCTTCCGGTGTGAGTTGAGTCTCGGCCTTTGGAGTGAGTTTGCCGACCAAAATATCACCGGGGGACACTTCTGCTCCCACTCGAATGACACCCGCATCATCCAAATCTTTCAGAGCTTCTTCACCGACATTTGGGATGTCCGCCGTGATTTCCTCTTTACCCAGCTTTGTGTCACGACTCACACATTCAAATTCTTGGATATGAATAGAGGTGTACATGTCATTCTTAACGACACGCTCTGACACCACGATCGCATCTTCGAAGTTGTACCCTGCCCAAGGAAGGAAGGCCACAAGCACATTTTGCCCCAGAGCCAACTCACCCATCTCTGTTGAAAACCCATCGGCAATGATATCGCCCGCATGAACACGCTCACCAAGCTTCACAATGGGGCGCTGATTGATGCAGGTGTCCACATTGGATCTTTGATATTTTGTGAGGTTGTAAATATCGACCTCAGAGGCTACCTCAGTTTCCTCACCGGTAGACTCGTCGGCCTTCACAACGATCCGTTCAGCATCCACACGCAACACTGTGCCTGAGCGCCGAGCCACAACGGTCACGCCAGAGTCAGCAGCAACCGTTCGCTCCATTCCCGTTCCCACCAAAGGAGCCCGTGTTTTCAAGAGCGGCAAGCCTTGCCGTTGCATGTTGGCACCCATCAAAGCCCGGTGAGCATCGTCATTTTGCAAAAACGGGATGAGCGAGGCTGCCACAGAAACAGGCTGGTTGGTGGCCACATCCATAAGGTCGATCTCATCGCCTTGGAACATGTTGGTTTCGCCAGCAAAGCGCGCGTTCACCAGGCGATCATCGGGAATTTTTCCATCAACCAAATCGGCCCGAGCCTGCCCAATGACATGATCGCGCCACTCTTCGCTTGAAGAGTAGTACTTCACGTCTTCAGTCGGCCGACCTTCAGAGACTTCACGATACGGAGTCTCGATAAAGCCATACTGATTCACACGGGCAAATGATGCCAGCGACACGATCAGCCCAATATTCGGACCTTCAGGTGTTTCAATAGGGCAAATACGACCGTAGTGTGTGGGGTGAACGTCACGCACCTCAAAGCCCGCACGCTCTCGAGAAAGCCCACCTGGCCCCAAGGCAGAAAGACGACGCTTGTGATAAACCTCAGCCAACGGGTTGGTCTGATCCATAAACTGGCTCAACTGTGAGGAACCAAAGAACTCCTTCACAACGGCAGTAACAGGTTTCGCATTGACCAAGTCATGCGGCATCAGGCTGTCGAGATCCTGCAACTGTAGGCGCTCTTTGATAGCCCTCTCAATGCGTGTCAGGCCAATGCGGTATTGATTTTCCAAAAGCTCACCGACAGCCCTCACGCGACGATTGCCCAAGTGATCGATGTCGTCAATTCGAGCGTTGCCTGCACGAACATCGAGGAGCATCTTAACAGTGCCCAGAATGTCTTCCCGCGTCAGTGTACGGTGATCGAGATCCAAGTCAAGATCCAGCTTCTCGTTGAGCTTGAGACGACCCACCCGAGACAGATCGTAGCGATCTTTCGCAAAGAACAAATTCTCAAACAACACACTGGCATTCTCAAGCGTTGGAGGATCACCGGGGCGCATGCGCCTGTATATCTCAAGAAGAGCTTCTTCGGTTGTTGCTGTTTTGTCGGCAATCAACGTGTCGCGAAAAGCTGAGTCAACGTTCACATCGTCGATGAACAAGACGTCAAAAGACTCGATGTTCTGCTGAACCAATGCATCAAACACCGCTTCAGTGATTTCCTGGTTCACAGGAAACAACACTTCGCCTGTGTCATCATCAACAACGTCAAGGGCGATAACCTTGCCCAAAAGGTCTTCCTTCGCCATCGGCAAAGCATCAACACCAGCATTTTGCAGCTGCTTGATCACCGCCAACCCAATTTTGCGGTTGCGCTTCACCAAAACCTTACCCGATTTAGGTTCAACGATATCGGTCGATGCCCGCTGGCCCCGCAGCTTACTCAGATCAACCTTGCGGAAAAAGTTTCCATCTTTGTTGAGAATGGTTTCTCGATCGTAGAAGTAATCCAAAAGCTCTTCTGTTGACAGACCAAGAGCCTTGAGCAAAATGGTCGCCGGAAGCTTTCGACGCCGGTCAATGCGGCAGTACAAGATATCTTTGGTGTCAAACTCAAAGTCCAACCAGGAGCCTCGGTATGGAATCACCCGAGCGCTGTAGACAAGCTTCCCTGAAGAAAGAGTCTTTCCCTTGTCGTGATCGAAAAAGACACCAGGAGAACGGTGCAACTGAGAAACCACAACCCGCTCTGTTCCATTGATAATAAAGGTCCCATTTTCTGTCATGAGCGGAATTTCACCAAAGTAAACTTCCTGCTCTTTGAAACCACGGATGGACTTGACGTTGGTTTCGGGATCCACATCCCAAATCAGCAACCGCACCAAAACCTTCACCGGAGCCGAGTAGGTCATGCCTTTCGAGCGACACTCGGATGTTGTGTATTTTGGCTCTTCCAACGAGTAACTGACAAATTCAACAGAAGCCGTGGAATCGAAGTCTTGAACAGGAAAAACGGACTTGAAAACGCCCTGAAGGCCCGCTTCTCCGCGCTCATCAGCCGTTTCATTTCCCTGCAGAAACTCCGCGTACGATTTCTTTTGAATGTCAATTAGGTTGGGCATGCCAATGACGGGATTTACTTTCGCAAAATTGCGACGATGCCTCGTGAACGTTGAAGCATAATTATGCATGGGTACCTCTTCCACAATATAATCCCAAACACGAAAAAAAGCGGAGCGACTGAAGCGTTTTTGCTCAGATCAACCGCACCGCATTTTCGAGGACTCACTCTTCAATTGTTTGAGCTGCCTTTGGTTTTCGAACCCCATTTCGCCTCACCGACGGGCACCAAAAAGGAAAGATGCCATTGAAAAACGGCTTCCGTCTTCTTTGCTGCACGGGTATACACAAAATCAGATCCAGTCAAGCTCGTGATATTACCTATCTCTGATCAAATGTCAAACTGGCCCGAGAAGACCCTCATGAGTCAACCGAACCTCATCCCAGAGAGCTTTTCTTCAGCTCAACACTTGAAAGAAAAGCCCCTCAGGACCAATCAGAAGATCACTTGATCTCTACTTCAGCACCTGCCGCTGTGAGTTTCTTCTTCATCTCTTCAGCTTCAGTCTTAGAAACACCGGACTTGATTGATTTTGGAGCACCCTCAACCATATCCTTCGCCTCTTTCAAGCCCAAACCAGTGATGGCGCGAACTTCCTTAATAACGTTGAGCTTGCTGCCACCAGGCGCCTTCAAGATCACATCGAACTCAGTTTGCTCTTCTGCAGCATCACCTCCGCCAGCAGCACCACCTGCAGCGGCAACAGCAACAGGAGCAGCCGCACTCACGCCAAAAATTTCTTCCAATTCTTTAACCAGCTCAGAAGCTTCGATGAGTGTCAAACCTTTGATGTACTCAATGAATTGTTCTTTTGTGATTTCAGCCATTTTCTCATTTCCTTTCAAGCACTTTGAATTAAGCAGTTTTTGTTTCTTTGATTTGGTTCAACACACTCACAACCGAGCGAGGAACGGCATTGACCACCCCCACAAGCCCACGATGAGGTGAAACCAAAGAGCCCACGATCTTCGCAATGAGAACCTCACGCGATGGCAGGGAAGCAATCTGTTTGACTCCTTTGTCATCCAGTGCCTCTTTCTCCATATAGCCACCAACAAGCTTGAAGTTTTCAAGCTTCTTCGCCCCATCGACGACCGCTTTCGCGGCAGCGGCTACGTCACCATAGGCATACACAATACCGGTTTGACCGCTCAGCATATCGCCAATCACAGCCTCGTCCCGACCTTCAATTGCCTTTTTAGCAATGGTGTTTTTCACCACATGAAAGTCAGCTTCAGCCTTCTTCAGCTCAACCCGCAACTGGGTAAGCTCTTCAACTGTCAAGCCAGAGTATTGCGCCACATACAGCGCCCCCGCCTTGTCGAGACTATCAACAATGGATTCGCGCCAAGCGACTTTTGTTGACTTACTCCTCACAAATTCCCTCCTTCACACGCTGACAGAACAGATCTGCCAACAAAGAGAGGACCCGAATCTATGCAGGACCTTTACGGACAAGCCCACCTGCAGTCTCCGACCCCAAAAATCTGATCACTTCATAGCTGACACATCAAGCCGCACGCTCGGACTCATTGTGGATGAGACGTAAGCTGACTTGACATAGGTTCCTTTGGTTGCGGCCGGCTTTGCTTTCACAATAGCGTCCACAAACGAGTTGATGTTCTCCTGCAGAGAACCCACCTCAAAACTGAGCTTCCCAACAGGAGCCTGGATAATACCCGCCTTGTTCACCCGAAACTCAACACGACCTGCCTTTGCCTCTTTCACAGCATTGGCGAGATCCATGGTGACGGTGCCCACCTTAGGGTTCGGCATGAGGCCTCGGGGCGCCAAGATCTTACCCAATCGACCCACAACGGCCATCATATCGGGAGTAGCTATGGCAGCCTCAAAGTCGAGCCACCCACCCCTGATTTTTTCCGCAATATCATCTCCGCCGACGAAATCAGCACCAGCTGCCTCGGCTTCCTTAATTTTCTCACCTTTAGCAAACACCAAAACACGAACTTTTCGACCCAAACCATTGGGAAGCACAACAGCACCACGGACGTTTTGGTCGGCATGACGAGGGTCAACACCGAGGTTCATCGCCACTTCCACTGTTGGGTCAAATTTCGTGTAGCTCAGCTCCTTCAAAAGAGAACTGGCTTCCTCAATAGAGTAATGCTTTTCCGCATCAACTTTTTTGAGCACTTCTTTGTGTTTTTTACCAATCTTTCCCATACTTTACTCCTCAAAGGTTCAAACGAGCTCTCACTCTCCCTTTCTCAGTCGTTAAAGGACTCAACCCTTCACTTCAAGGCCCATGGATCGCGCAGAACCACGGATCATCGCCTTGGCAGCTTCAACGTCATAGCAATTCAGATCGGGGAGCTTGGTTTTCGCAATCTCTTCCACATCTGCGTCTGTCACGCTTCCCGCAACAGCCTTGCCAGGTGTTTGACTTCCTTTTTTAAGCTTGGCCGCTTTCATCAAAAGCACCGAAGCCGGAGGCGTTTTGGTGATGAAAGTAAAGGACTTGTCTGAATACACTGTTAAAACTGTTGGAAGGATGGTTCCAGCTTGTTTTTGAGTGCGGGCATTAAACTCTTTGACAAACATTGCGATGTTCACACCGCGCTGACCCAAAGCCGGACCAATCGGTGGAGCCGCTGTTGCCTTACCAGCCTCAATCTGGAGCTTAATCAAGCCCACGATTTTCTTAGCCATTCTATAATTCCCTCTTGAAATGTGCCGACCGATTGAGCGGAGACGCTCAAACGTAGATGGACTCGCTTAATACAGGAGCGGAAGGGAATCAAGGGGGAAAGCGCGTGAAACAATGAATTTTTAAGGGCTTCCCTAAAACTGGAAGGAAGCTCCAACCTGCCAATAGGGAGCAAAGATCGAACGGGTGGGCAACTCCACCCGAAAGTCATCTGCCTGATTGTCATAGCTCACTTCTGAGGAAGAGGCCTGGACATCAACCCCAATACCGCCAAAAAACCCCAGCCGACCATAGCGCTCCTTGGGAGAAACATAGGACATCAGATAAGCCACGCGAAGACCGTAGTTGTACTCAGTGAAATTGTATTTGTTGATATCAGGAAAAACTTCCTCAAATTCGTTTTGAATGAAAAAGGGCTCAACACGCACATAGCCTCGGAGGTGATTGGGCAAATCCACATGGGTATTCTTCCAATTGATAACTTCAAAGTCGGCGGGAAGAGAAAACCGGAAGCGCGGGTAGCCCTGGCTAAACTTGTAGAAGCGATCGATAAACTCTTTGTCGTCGGTGCCAATGAACTGGAACTGGTCGCCAACGTTATCTATTTTGTTGTTGGCGTAAAATCCATCGAGCAACACACCCTGAGAATAAAAATCAAGGATCTGCTGGCCATAGGCAACCTTAAAAGTCATCCCCCGTGCGTCGGCACTGCGGCCGTCGGACCCCGCGTGCTCGATAAAGCGATAACCAAGACTCATGTTGAAGAAGACTCGCTCATCAACAGCTCTCAAGAACTGAAAGCCGGCATAGGCATCTACCACCAACCAGCGACCAGGGTACGCGATAGGTCGAAAAAACGGAGTGCCGATCACGGAACCGAGATCTGACCCAATGGTGAACCCCCGTGTCAGCCCAAAGTCACAACTCGTTGCAAAAAGGCAACGAAATTCAGCTTCGCGCGGATAAGCCGACTCATGCAAGCGTTGTTCCATCAAGCTTTTCGGGGCGACAGACAAGGTCCCGCTTCGGTTCTGTGCCGGAGGAACGTCTCTCTCCACAAGGGAAGGAGGATCGACGACTGGAGGTGGCAACGAAGACGACTCCTCCTGTGCCCAGGCTCCCTGGGAAGCCCACAACACCACGGGCACAAGCCTCTTGGCCCATCTCAACACGCCATTCATGACAGCTTCCTCCGTCAGATCTCACATTTAACGTTCCTTGAGATTGCGTCAAAGGCGCCATCTTTGCAATGGCTTGCCTGAACGGTAAGGTGGAGCCAGATGCAATGAGGAGACAAAGAACAATGGCTTTTGTGATCATCTACGCCTGCCTTGCCGGCGCGCTCAATGTGGTGACTGACTCTGTGCTTTGGCGCAGACCGGAGAAACTCTCCGACGCAGCTCGCATTCTTTCGTTTGTGTTTGGTGGAGCCATTTTGCCAATGAAGCTCTTGATGTTGGTGACTCTGGGCCCCGCCGCCATTCTGGCTGAGGCCCTCGAACCCCACATTAGGAAGGCTTTAGCTTCTCCAGCAGAAGCTGAGTCAAAGCCTGAGGGTTGATGCGTCCTTTGGAGCGCTTCATGGCCTGACCCACAAAGAAGCTCGTGAGTTTTGATTGCCCCGCCGCCAACGAAGCAGCTTGGTCTGGAAACTCGGCCAACAAGTCATTGACCATCTGCTCCAAACCGGCCTCATCAGACTGCTGAGTGAGACCCTTCTCCTCCAACCAATCCAGAAAACTCTTTCCACTGCCAAAGGCTTCTTCAGCCCGCTCAGCCAGCACCTTCATGCGCACAACGCCTTCGGCAACGCAATCGAGGGCAGACACCAGCCAGAGCCGCAGCTCTTCCTGAGCTGACACCCTCTGTAAGACTTCAAACCCCTTCTCTTGCCCCTGGCTCAGCAAGTAGTTCGCTGCCTGCTTTGCGGTCGCCTTCTTCAAACCCTCCACCAAAAGCAGATAGGCCTCAACCATGTCGTGGGTGGTGGTGAGCTGATCGCATTCCTGACTGTTGAGCTGGTGTTCTTCCTTCAGCTTGCCCCAAACACGAGCCAGGGGTGCCGGAGTGTCCGTCTGGTACTTCTGCAGTTCCTCCTCCGACAAAAGCAAAGGCGGAAGGTCGGGATCTGGAAAATATCGATAGTCCGTGGCTGTTTCTTTAGATCTCTGAGAATAGGTCAAATCACGCTTTGAATCATAACCTCTTGTTTCAAGGGTGACCTCTTCTCCCGAATCCAACACATCTGCCTGACGAATGATTTCAAGGGAAACGGCCCGTTCCAGAAAACGAAATGAATTGAGGTTCTTCAACTCGGTACGTGTGCCCAGCTCCGCGCTTCCTCGTGGGCGCAACGAAACGTTGGCATCTGCCCGAAACTGACCACGCTCCATATCGCCTTCCGACACTCGATTGTAAACAGCGAGCCTGTGGAGTTCTCTCACAAAGCCCTGAACCTCTGCCGGAGTGCGCAGGTCAGGGTGCGTGACGATTTCAATCAACCCTACTCCAGCCCGGTTGAAGTCAATAGCTGAACGACCCCCTCCATGAACAGATTTCCCCGCGTCTTCTTCAATTTGAATGCGATCAATGCGCACAACCCGGCCGGACTCCAATACCAGCTCACCACCACTACAGATGGGTTTGTCATATTGCGTGATCTGATAACCTTTGGGGAGATCGGGATAAAAGTAGTTCTTTCTCGCAAACACACTCAGGGGATTGACCTGGGAACCGAGGCAAAATCCCATGCGTGCGGCCAACTCCACACAACGCCTGTTGAGCACTGGCAACGCACCAGGCAACCCCAGTGTAACAGGATCAATGTTCTCATTCGGCTCAGCACCGGAGTCGACAGCTGAGGGAGCAAAAAGTTTTGCCTTTGTGCGAAGCTGGCAGTGAATCTCCATGCCAATCACAGCTTCATACTTCTGAAAGACTTGCTCCAGTTCCCTTGCAAAAACAGAAGACACTCTCATCGATCACCTCCCTTTGAACGCACGCCACACCAAAGGGATGATTCCAGCAATTGAGTCACTTCAAGCACATGCTCATCAGCACCATATGCGCCAACAAGCTGGAAGCCACAATCTGAGCCATTCTCGCACAAACGGGGCACCGAAATAGCAGGAAGGCCCGCCAAACTCGGCGAAATGGTGAAAACATCGTTTGTGTACATGGAAGTGGGGTCTTTTGTTTTCTCACCAAGTGAAAATGCTGGCTGAGGTGTTGTGGGAGTGAGAATGAGATCCACATCAGCAAAATACCGTGCATATTCGCTCCGGAGCTCTCGGCGAACAGCCATGGCCTTACCGTAGCAGGCCTCGTAGTAGCCGGCAGAGAGCGCAAAAGTTCCCAGGCAAATGCGCCGCTTCACCTCGGAGCCAAAACCCTCTGTGCGAGAGCGACACACCACCTCGTCGAGGCTTTGGCCTTCAGCACGACGCCCGTATTTGAGACCATCAAAGCGCGAGAGATTGCTCGACGCTTCTGCAGAACTGATCACGTAGTACGCAGCCAGGGCGCGTTCTTGAGAAGAGAGGTCCACATCGCAAACCTGAACACCCAACTGCCGCAATTGTTCCACAGCGCGCGCAAAGGCCAGCAATGTTGCCTCGGAGGTCACGTGCTCTTCCACAAATCGAAACGGAACACCCACGCGCAGCTGAGCCAACTCGGGGGAGCCGCTTTGTGGTCCCGACCCATCGTTGGGATCAAAATGGCAACTCGTGGCATCTCGAGGATCGCGCTGAGCCAGAACAGAGTACGCAGCACGAACATCGGCAACACTTCTCGCCACAGGCGAGATTTGATCCAAACTAGAGGCAAAAGCGACCAGCCCATATCTGGAGACAGATCCATAGCTCGGCTTAAACCCCACAACCCGACAGAAACTAGCCGGCTGCCGCACGCTGCCGCCGGTATCGGAGCCCAAACAGAGGGGAGCCAAACCCAACGCGGCGGCTGCTGCGGCCCCTCCGCTGGAGCCTCCAGGTTCTTTGGAGTGGTCATGCGGGTTTTTCGTGGGGCCAAAACAGGAGTACTCACAAGAAGACCCCATGGAAAACTCATCCATATTGCTTGCGCCCACGATGATGGCACCCTCACTCTCAAGAGCTTCCACCACTGTTGCGGAGTAGGGGCTCACGTAGCCCTCCAGAAGGCGCGACGCGCAGCTGAGCTTTTCCCCGGCAACGGCCATGTTGGCCTTCACCAACACCGGCACGCCGAGGAGGCTCAGCCGTTCCCAAGATTCAGGACTCAGAGCCTGCAATTCCCGAGCTCGGCTGAGGGCCCGATCTGAGTAAACGTCAACGACTGCATTCACGGAAGGGTTCAACATCTCAATGTGGTCGAGCACTCGCTGAATCGTTTGAGAAATTTCGACTTCACCGGACTTGTGACGCTTTGCGCACCCGAGAATGCCGTCGCCTACGACTGCTCCCTCGGGCAGAAATGGCAAGTGGTCAGAAGACCCAAGTGCAGTTGGAGAATCCATGGGCCACCTCAGCTTGAAGACTTGGCGAGAGTTTCGGGAACTTCGAGGTACCGCTCAGAGCTCTCGGGGAAAACGCTCCAGAGAGCCTCAAGGGCGCCAAAAGATAACGGAACGTCGTCTCGGAGCTCAGCCCTGCGAGCTACAGAAATGTCTGAATGATTCGGAGAGTGGTCTGTCGAATCACACAGAGCACTCCGCGCGTCGCCAGCCAATTCAGGAGGCACCGCTTGTTCTTCCAAACTGGCAAAGCTTTGGAGCATACGATTCATATCTTCCAGCATCTTTTCCGACTCGGCCTCGCTGAGCTCAACCTTGGCCAAAGCAGCGATCTGTCTCACTTCGTCTCTGCTCAGATTCTTCACGCTTTTCCTCCCTGTCTGCTCCAGGCTAACGTGGTCAAAGCGCACCGGCAAGCCGTGCCTCTTGTCGCACCATCTTGCCTGTGTCATAGCATAGACAAGCCCTCACAAAGGAGAATTGGTTTATGAAGATTGCAATTTCCGGACACAGTGGCTGCGGAAACTCCACCGCCACACGCAATGTTGGAGAAGCCTTGGGCTTGGCAATCGTCAACTACACTTTCCGCGATCTGGCTCAGGAGTTGGGGATGAGCTTTGACGAACTCCACGTTCAGGCCCCAGAAAATGCCATCTTTGACTACCTCACTGACCTCAAGCTCATTCGTGCAGCACTGCAAGACAAAATTGTGGTTGGCACCCGTCTGGCTTCATGGCTCATGGACGCTGACCTGCGCATTTGGCTGCATGCGCCGCTGGAAGATCGCGCCGGTCGCATCAACAAGAGGGAAAGCGAGAAACACTCCGGCTATGAAGCGGTGCTCTACAAAACCCTCAAGCGAGACCAACAAAACCGCACACGCTACTTGAAGCTCTACGGCATTGATATCAATGACCACAGCGATTTTGATGTGACCATCAACACCGGCCTGCTCACAGCCGAGCAGGTCTCAGGACTTATTGTGGCGGCAGCACAGTGGGCCAACAACAACCGCCTGGCTCGATCGAACGTGCACCTGCCGCGCATTCGCAATGTCATTGCCGAAAACCTGAAAATTCCTGTTGATGCGCTGACCAATCCTGATGAGAAAATCGATCTGAAAGAGGTGTTTCAGAAGGTGAAGCACGTCGCTATTTGAGCTCTGTTTGACAAAAAGGGATCGACTCACTCCCCCGCATCAACGATCTTGGCTACAGCGCCGAAACCCAAAACAAGCGACGCTGCAAAGAGACCCGGAATCGGAACAAATGGCCCTTCTCTTGAGAATTGGTTGGCGAACACCTCTAACTCTCTCTGTCTTCGCTCAATAGTCACCTCCTGATCAATGAGCTTTGAACGCGACGCCTTGGCTTCATCAAAACGCTTGTGCCAAGCGATAAATTCTCCAAGTTTGGGCCGTGACCCGTGAATCGGTTTCAAAAAACCCTCGGCAATGGCTGCTTGAACGCGGCCATCCGAACTCCGTGCATCAAGGAGCCCCTCAAGAAGATCATTGACAATCAAATGGATGCGCACCTGGTCGTCTGAATTGTCAATTGTGTACGCGACCGTGAGCAGGTAATCTGGGGTTCCGTCTTCCCGTGGGATCCCATACAGAATCACATCGGCTTGCTGCGCAACTTGCTCCGGTGTTGTGTCTTTGATCGTCGCCGTCAGCAGCTTGAGGCGCTCTTCTCCTTTGACTTTTTGGGAAAGTCTGCCTGTTTTTTCCGGGGTCAGACTCTCAAATTTGTATTCTGCCAGGACACTTTTGCTAAACTTGAGTATTCCAGCTTCCTTCATGGGTTCAAGCACAACGTCGTGATCCAAGTTATTCTCGTGGTCTTTGATTGTGAACACTAGATTCCCATCTTGTTCGCGCACGAAGATGGAGCTGTCTCCCCTTGCAACCGAGAAGAAGTCGGCTCTGGTTTCTAGATTTCGCTCCAACATGTGAACGATTCCTTCTCGGTGGAGGGTAGGGCCAGGATCGCGCCTCAGATCTGTTATTGTGTTTGTAGAACGGCGCTTCTCTTCTCTAATTTCCTGCACCTGGCCTTCTCGCACGACAGACTCCGGAGCAACCCACAACCGAGCGGCAAGATCTGCGGTTGTGAGGGCAAGATCAGGCAGCACCAACAAACCTGCGCTGATCATAAGCCCCTGATAAAGGCGCTTGCCTCTGTTTCCTTTTGAGTTTGTCTTTGCTGTTTCATCAGTTTCAGCTGAAGCCGTTTCCGTTGTCACAAACTCTCTGGTGCGACAAGAAGAAGACACCAGCAAGATACTGCCAAAAAGAAGAATCACCGCGCACAATCTTTTCATCTTTCACTCCTTAAAATTTCGTTCCCGCTTTGTTCTTTCGATCCACAAGAGGTTTGCTGAGCGCCCTGTCAACCAAGTGCCGGTCAACATCCAGCGTGGTCTTCCTCAAACCTTCCTGAACCCCCTCTGTGAAGGACAGTGACCCATCTGCACCCAGCTCCAAAACATCTGATTCCTCAAGCCGCACCAACACCTCGGAGAGCCTCAGATCATGACTGAGCAGCCTGTTGTAGAGCTTCTGGATGTTCAACATCGACAATTCGGGAACCAACGAGAGAAGCTGGGCGAAAGACCACATTTCTGCACTCGCTTTGTCGAAAAACCTGTCGACAATCGCTTCTGGGGAAGGTTTCTCTTGGGCTCGCCTCCCCCTCTTGATCCATTCCCTGCCCTGACGATCAAAAAAGATTCCTCTCACATAGGGCTTTTCTCCTTCGGAAAGAAAGACCTGAAGCCAGTCGTCAATGCCTTTTTCATTGAGCTCAATGATTGGAAACAGCTCAGTGAAGTCTCCCGGAACAATGTTGAAGTCTTCGTCATATTGATGATCTTTCAAGTAGGCTCTGGTGTGGCTCTCGCCGTTGACATGCAACTCTTTCCAGAGATCTCCGAGTGGAAAGGGAACTGCGGAAGTTAACCACACTTCGTTGTACCCGTACCTAAAAAAGGTTCGGCCCCAAACCTCATCCGCAAAGAAATTCACAAAAACAACGTGGTTTGCCTTCGCCACTTCATGGAGTTGATCGAGAATGAAGGGAGTGCGCCATTCTCGAATGATGAAGTCACTCAAAACGAAGAGAATGCTAGGTTCATCGGACTCCACCAAAGAGCGAGTCAGCTCAAAACTCTCTGGACTCGGGGCTGCAAAGCCTTCTCTCGAGGTGTACGAAAAGCCTGCGCTGTTCCCCCCGTCGGTGACCTCGGTCACAAGGAGGTTTCGAACATTGATCTGCGATGCAAAGGTGAGCTTCTTGTAAAGAAGCCGCAAAAAGGGATCGACATCTTCTTTCCAAAGCGGTGCAAATCGCGACTGCTCGACAATGATCTCAACCTTGAATTTCTTCTCTGCTGGGGAGGTCTGCAAAGTGCTGCGGGAGTCTCTTTGGGAGTTGCCCCACTTGCAGGCCGAGGTGCCAAGCATCACCGAAAGAAACAGACAAATCAAGACAAAGCGAAACATTCTCTTTCCCCTTTCTCACTCAGCTTTCTTCTGGCCGAAAAGCCCGAGACCAGGAAACAACCCAACCCAAACTCTGGCGCAGGCTCGTCAGAGGCTCCGCGTGCAACCCGTTCACCAGATTGTTGAAGAACACCTCTCGGTAGAAGGCACTGAGCCCCCATTCCTGCACACTTTGCCCCGCTGCGGAACTTCCCCACTGAAACAAGACCCGCAAACTTCCTCCCCAGGTGCGAAGGGTGCCCGCCGAGCTCCAAGAAGGAGCTGAAGAGTCTTGAAAAGCGCTGTCACTGCGATCCAGAGGGTTTTCCTCCTCCGACCAAAAACGACCCAAGGGCGCGGTGTGTTGTGCGAGGAGTTCCACCCGAAGCAAAGGAGGTTGTTGAGCACCTGTCGAGAAAGTGTGCTCGGCCGCATACCCCAAGCTGAAAAGGGGTTGGAGCGAAAGCAGACGGTGTCTGGCAAATTGCAGATTGCCCAAGTCGAATTCCAACTCTGCCAGCAGCTCTCCTCGGGAGTTCTGGGATCCTCCGCTCAGCGTGAGATAGTGTGGAAAAAACTGAGTTCTCACGCCAAAGCCCCCTCCTAGTTCCGAGAGCGGCCGTCCAATGCCCAAGCGAATGCGAGTGGGATAAGAAAACCAAGCTTGGAAAAACGGCGTCCATTGTTGTGACTCCGTGGTCACAGCAACATAACTCAGCCTCATGGCCAACAAATAGGACCACTGGTTGAGGGTGCCCGCCACTGGAGGAGCCGACGGAACGCGCTCCTCAACCAACCCGAAGCGAAAGGAAGGCAAGAATCGAGATGATTCCGACTCCTCAACACCCGTGGAAGCACCCTCACTCGCGGGAGAGCCCCACTCACCCCATTCCTCCGCTGCATCTGGCTCCTGAGCAACCGCCTGTGGGGCGTTTCCTTTCCGCCAGGAGTCCCACCCTGCAACCAAGCCCAAGACAAGAGCCAGCATGAGCGCTCGACAAAGAACCGCTAGAGCCAGGGATGTCATCCTCTTTCTCATTTCAGCGCGATCACCCAGACTCCGCAATGAAAAACGAAACACATCGACGTCTCCGCCAAGGGAGGCCGGAACTGGAACTAGGGCCGAAGAGAAGAACTCCCCAGCGGCTTCACGGTGTTTCTGAGCCCCTGCGAGACCAACGAACAATGTGCCTTCCTTCACACCCTCATCACTGTTTCCAGGCCCGGCCACCCCTGTTGTGGAAAGGGAAACATCGGCCCCAAAAACCTTCTGAGCTGAAGCGGCCAACCGTGCTGCCGTCTCGGCCGAGTAGACTTTTTCTCCTGCAAAGCTCGAAAGCGCGCAGGAGGTGAAGTCCGCTTTGACCTCTCGGCTGTAAGCCACCGTGCCACCTAAAAAAACCTCAGAAGATCCACTGACCGAGGTGAGCTCATAGGCGATATTCCCACCTGTGCACGACTCCACACTTGCCAAAGAAAGGCCTTGGGTGCGAGCTTGAGAAATCACCGAGTCGGGCAATGGCTTCAAAGTAGGGCACAAAACATGAGGCCCAAACTGGGACTCCAGGGCCTCCACAGCTTTTTGATGAGCAGCCTTGGTTTCTCCTCTTAGGCTGATCTCGAGAAACAAACCATGGCGTGCACAAATCGCGTAGCTTGCCAGCGATTCAAAGGGAACAGCTTTGAAAAACTGAGTTTCAAAAGCCGACTCGCCCAACCCGTGCAGCAACCACTCTGAGGTTTGACCTTCTCGAAAAAGCGGCTCTCCAAAGCTGGGCTTCACATAACGTTCCAGCAGACCTCGAAACTCATGGGGAACGCCTGGCAGGCAAAAAACCTGGATTTCGCTGTGAGCAGCAACACGAACACACAAGCCACAGGCTGTTCCCCTGTCGTTGCGCAAAACCTGCGCCCCTGAGGGCACCTGCGCCTGCACACGGTTCACTTCTGGAATTTCGCTGCGACCGAGTCTCTGGAACGCCTCGGTGACATTGCTCCAGGCCTCCTCTGACCACTCCAAAGGAACACCTGCAAATTCAGCCACAGCAGCACGGGTGAGATCATCACGGGTGGGTCCAAGCCCACCTGAAACAACAATGCGCTGGAAGCCCGATTGGGCCAAATGACCCAAAGCGGAGACGATCTGGTCTTGGCGATCGGGGCACTGGGCCACGTACGTGAGAAATTGGCCCAGTTCTGAAAGAGTGCCGCGCAGCAAATCTGCGTTAGAGTCGCAGACGCGCCCCCCCACCACTTCATCACCAATGGCGAGATACGCCACCCGCAGCTCAGAACCCAAGAGTCACCTCATTGCCCGGCATTGCTTTATTGCAACACAGCGGGGATCATAGCACGGGAAGCGATCACCTTAGAGGGTTGCAAAAGAAAACAGTGTTCCGCTGGTGTGCTTTTCAGAGGGCGATGAATAGACCGTCCACGGAAAGTTCAGCTCGCTCACGTCTGATGGGCAGGCTTCCTCCAGAGAGTCTGGAAGAACGCCCCTGAGCTCTTGGGAAAAGCCAACCCGTTCCTGGGGTGGTAGGAGATAAAGCTGCTTCCAAATGCGTCCCACATCGCGCACGGTGTGGTTACCCTTGACAACTTCGTGATAGTCGAGCCGAGCGGGATCTTTGAGGACATCCCCTTCGAAAGTCTTGAGAAAACTGAGCAACGCCCCTTGCAGGTCATGTTTCTCGGCAAAGGCATCTTCTCGAAAAATGTTGAGCACGCGGTGTTCCTCTTCTTCCTTTTGCCACACCTCCGCATCAAAAAGATCTCTCAGCTTCACATGCTGGGCGTCAACAGCACTCAGTGCAGACAAGAGCGACTTTTTCGACTTCTTCTTCCCCATAAGCGAGCTTATCTCGTGCACCACCATGGTAAAAAGAGCAAAAACCGGCCCACCCACAAACTCAGCCGCCTCCACAACAGTGGGCTCTCCCTGAGAAAGGCCGTAGGCTCCCCACAATAGAAACCCGGCAAAAATCCCAAAGGCCGTTTTGTTGGCATATTCCCCCGCCGCATGGCTCTTCTGCAACGAAGTTTCATGATCTTTTTTTGCCAACGCCGTGAGCTTCTTTGTCCACTCAGGGTCCTGAAATGCAGCTGACACCGCAGCCAAGTTGAGCATGCGAGGTTGCCACTTTTTTTGCCCCAACGTTCGGTTGAGATTTCGTAGGTGAAGCGGCACAATCAGCTGTGGATCAACGCTTTCTTCAGAGATGATGAGATCTTCGTCTGTGCCCACAGTGTTCACAATGATTCCCTCTTCACCCTCCCAGGTGGTGAGGTCTTCAAGAGTGATGGTGTCGACTCGATCGGCAATTTCCCGTGCAAACGAGTTCACCTCCTCTGCCGAAATACGACTGTGATAAAGGCAAATACCCACCCATTGCCGGCGGTGCGGCTGAAGATTTGAGAGCCATTCTTTGAGTTCTGGCTTTGACCAATCCCCAACGTCTGTTGCCCTTTGAGCCAAACCCTCCACGGGAATCTCAAGCTTGCGCACAAGGCTGAGGTACAGATCCTGGCTGCCATCGTGGTTGACAACAACAGAAGATTTTTTTTGAGACTCTTCAGAAAAAACACAGGCTGAAAGCAGCAAAAGCGAACCCAGCAAGGGTCCCCACCCCAGAATCTTCACGTGCAGCTTCACGAAC
>JANQPW010000666.1 GCA_028285285.1 Silvanigrellales bacterium | reverse complement strand
ACGTAGCGGGTGGCAAGATCGTGTTGGCGGCTGAACTTTCAGAGTTGGTTGCTGGAGAGCTCTGCGGGATCTCACCCAAAGTGCTCGGTTGAACAGGCTCGCTTTGCCCTTCTGTGGTCGTGGTCGCTCTCTCACGTGCGTTTTGCCGTGCCGCTTCCTCTGTTTCAAAAAACGAGGCGGACCCGGTGAGTGTGCATTTTTCAGTGGAAGAATCACTGGGCTTGGCAAAGCAGTTCACAAAGTCTGCGTCGCTCAGCGCAACATAAAGCGGAGAACTGCCCTCAGACACTCCGAAGGCGGGTTGGTTCAACACAAGGCCCACATATTCTGACCCTTGTGAAAGGGGGCTCAGCTGGATGGGAAGAGCTGTTGTTGCCGATCTCAGTTTGATTTGGTTTTTTCCATCAGGGTCGAGCAGCAGTACCGTGTTCTGTCCCGAAGGGGGAAGCTTCAATTTGAGGCTTTGAAGAGGGTTGTTTGCATCGATGCTCCATTGCTCTTTGATCGAGAGGTCTGCTGATTTCAACTGACCTTTTTCATCTGCAAACCCAACCCCTTTGACGCTCAGGTGCAGCGCTTCAACCTGTGAAGATTCCACACCCACCACCACTTCGCGTGCACCGTCTTCAGTGGGTCCGGGGTTGGCGATCGGCCGTGACACAAATGGGTTGCCCGCTTTCACACCACAAGCCGTGAACCCAAGAAGCGTGAGAAGGGAAAGGGAGATTTGGAAAAGTGGATTCATTTGACCCGCCTTGTGAGTGAGAAAAATTGGAAATTCAGTTGAACGACTTCTTCCGGTGAACTGGCCTCGTCTTCGAGGTGCATCAGTTCACTTTGAAACTCTCTGATGAGCTTTGTGATGCGCTGCATCTGTGGGCGTGACACCGAGAGGGTGACCGAGCTGATCTCTCGCTCTGTTGGAGGAGAGTGCTCGAGAGACTCCTTCGCAAGCTCGATCATTTTCCTGTGGTAGGCCACAATTCCCAGCCCCAGCACCTCGTCACCCGCTGAAAAATGTTCCTGCAGCTTTTTGTGCTTTTGCTGTTTGGGATCAAAAGCCACCAGGCCCAGCTCCTGAAGAAGGTTGAGGCTCGCTTGGACGTCTTTCAGTGGAATGGGGAAACGCATCAGTTTTTGAATCCCCTCAGCCGTGCCTCCAGAGGCCTCTAGGCCTACCAATTCAAACACCACTGAGTGGATCCAGCTGCCAAAGAAGGTGAGCTGGGCTTGGAGTTCTGGTGAGGCGAGGGAGTTGGTTTGAAGGCTCACGAGCTTTTCAAAAAGCCGTTCTTTTTCGTCGAGAGCAGATTCGTTGCAGTAAAGAACCAAGTTCCAAAAGTATTTGCGGTCTGTGCCGTTGAGTTCAAGGCTTCGGATGATTCTCAGAGCGTTCTTTTTGGTCAGTTTTCTTTTGCCGGCCAGAACCAATCGAGCGGTGTCGTTGGAGCCCATGCCGAGGTCGGCACAAAACTGCAGCTTGGAATACTTGGAGGCACTCTTTTTTTGCAGCAAGAACAGATCGCTCAGGAGGTCTCGGTAGCTGAAGTACTGAAACCAGTTGAGCTTTTGTGCGTTTTTGATCAATTCTGTTCTTTTCATCATTTGCTCCCATAGGTTTATCGGAAGGCTGCCTCCGCGGCCGTAGTCTTTTTTTGGATCTTGTAAAAGTGCTGTGATACAAATGTGTTGCAGGAGCTTTGCGGGGCGACACCCCAAGTCTTCGCAGGCTGGGGGTTGCTGCAGTTGGATCAGAATTGGAAAGAATGCGTGGTTTTAGAGGCGCTCCGAGAAACGTGGGAGGAAAGAAGTGTATGGTCGAGGACCTTCTTTTTATTGAAGATGTCGTGAAGTTACCTCTTGTTGACCTCCCCAATCGTTGCACGGTGGTGAAGACAAGCAAGGGGGTGGTTGTGGTTTCCACCACGTCAAACCTCAACGAACACCAAGAAGAGATCGAGGCCCTTGGCCCAGTTGTGGCAGTTGTGGCGCCGAACCTCTTTCATAGTCTTTTCTTGAGGAGAACACTGAAGCTGTTTCCTCAAGCAAGGCTCTGGGGGCCTGAAGGGCTTGAAAAGAAGACTCGTGGTCTCGCTCCCCAGCATTTGTTGGGCAGAGATCCGTGGCCCTTCGAGACGGAGCTGGCCATGATTCCCATTCATGGCATGCCGCGCTTTCGTGAGTTCGTGTTTTTTCACAGTTCGTCACG
>JANQPW010000647.1 GCA_028285285.1 Silvanigrellales bacterium | reverse complement strand
TCGTAGGCAGGGTGCCCAGCGTTCACATTTCGAAAGGTGCGGCTGGGGTGCTCTGCTTGAATTTTTGCATTGTACACGTCACTTTTCTTGACGTAGAGCTTTAGCCCTGAAGACGTCTCCCAATTGTCGGCTCCTGCAACCGGTGTGGTGTCAGGAATGGGTGCAAACACTCGGTCGTTCCAGGTGAAGCTGGTTCCGCTGAGTTCTGCCACGAGAGCCTCGTTTCCGCCTTGGCGGGGAGCGCAGGCAGAGAAACCCAGCGCGGCTGCGACAAGGGTCAGCGCAACAGGGCCTGTTGCTGGGAACTGCGTCATTCGGCTCAACTTTGACATACTCGGTCTCCAATCTGAAAACAGCACATGGTTTCCTATCGGATGGAAAACAGAGAAAGTGAAATGAGTTCAATAACGCTCTGTTTAGTTTGGAAAAAAATGCACGGTTTTTGTCTTCAAGTTGAAACAGGCTGTTCTGTTGATTGTGCAAGTTGCGGAAAAACGTCTTTGACTTTTCTCCAAACAAATTCTCCATAACTCAATTCGTTTGCGAGTTTATGAAGAGATAGCGAGTCCCAGCGTTCTGCGCGATCGCGGGAGGAGTGTTCGGAGGGGCTCCACCCCAGCTTTTTCAGCGGGGCTTGAGGCAGAGGTGCCAAATTCTTGTCCCACGCTGGATCGTAGAAAAAGGGCAATGAAAGGCGACCGCGCTTTTGTGTGCTGTGGCGCACTCGGTGAGGTGTGGCCCACAGGTAGCCCCGGGTGCAGTACTCGAGCATGTCTCCAATGTTGATGAGAAACACGCCGGTTTTTGGTTCAACGGAAATCCACTCCCCCGATCGGGTTTTCACCTCCAGGGCGACTTCACCTTCTTCCTGGTGGAGCAGCGTGAGGAACCCCATATCGGTGTGTTCGCCAACTCCCCATTTCTCTGGAGAAGAGGGTGATGGAGACGCATAGGGGTATCTGAAAATCCGAAAAAGACAGGTCGGCTCAGGTTGTGTGGCCTCCTGCAAGGGAGATCCCGAGAGCCCAAGGCCACATTCGAGAGCTCTGAGCAACTCGGCTGCCAACTGTTCACATTGGTCCATGTGGTGTTTCACGGCAGTGGCCCAGGCGGCCGCATGTTGCTTCGCAAATTCTCCACGGGTGGGCCAAATGTTGGCTCCGTGCATGATGGCTTTGCGTTGCACCAAGGGGTGCTCGGCAGGAAGATCTTTGCCAAAATAGTAACCCTCTTTGAGGTCTGCAACGCCCGCTGTTTTTTCCGCACCGGAAGCGAAGTAACCTCTCCAGCGGTGACCTGCCTTTTCCATGGAGACGTCGTTTTTTTGAAGGGAAGTCTGGTCAAAGAAACCGCGGGACATCCTTTCGAGCTCGAGGATCCCTTGAGGAGAAATTCCCGTGTTGGTCAGAGCACAAAGCCCTGTTTGGCGCAGTGCACTCACAAAGCTACTGGCAAACTGGAGCCTTCGAGATTGGTTTGGGTGTGACCATTCTTGAAAGTCCAACTCGGGGAGTGTGTGGGTCATGCCGACCGCTTGCCTCCTTTGGGTCTGTTTTCAACAGGCGAAGCTTTTTGGGAGCCCGAGGGCTCAGCCCCACCCTGGCGGGGTGGAAAGTGTTGCTCAAGGGCCGCAATGACACCCAAAGCCTGAACCCTCAACTCGGACACTTCCTGTATGTCGAGGACAGTTCCGCGGTGCGCGGCGATGTTGCGTTTTTCTTGGAGCAAAATCATTTCCCAGGCGAGCTGGGGAATGCTCCGGGATGAGGCTCCTTGGGTGGGTGTGGATTGCGAACTCAAGACAGGTCCAAGCTTTCGACCCTCCACGGTGTGCTGATGAACAAAGAGGAGAAGGAACACGGCCCAACCCTTAAGACCGTCCAGGATCTTGACCTGTTCTGTCACAAATCTCCCTCCCAAAACGGACTGAATGAGTTTTGTGAGCTTGATGCTGGGAAAGAGCTCCGGGGTGAACACCTTCTCAGCACCGAGGATTCGCAGAATCTGTGCATTGGAGAGATTCCCCCCCTGAAGGCCTAAAGTCATGATGCGGTCTCTCAGCCGGTCGAGCACAACCTGACGTGAACCCAAGAAGAGTGCCTCGCCAATTCTCTCTTGAAGAAACAGATCAATTGACTTCACAAGCTCAATGATTGCTGTGGATTTGTCAACGCCACCATTGAAGATGTCTGGGTGCGCAAAAGTGATTTCAGAGTTGCGGAGCACAGACTTGAGACCCTCACCAAAACAGTGGAATTCGGGAAGGTCTCTCACCAGGAATGGGTCTACCCCAGAACTCTGCTGGGAGCCTCGTGCTTGTGACAATTGAGAAACTCGATTGGAGCCCAAAGCGGAGATCATCTCTCCCACCGTCGTTGCTTCTTCGCGAACACGCTTGCTTTGGAAAATTCCTTGGGGGTTGCGAGAGCTTGCGCCCGCGATCAGAAAATTGGCCAGATCGAGGGGGAGCTCTTCTTCACGGATCTCGAAAATGTCAAAGCAATGCAAGAGGAGGGCTTCTGGCCAGTCACTTCGAGCGGCCAGGAGGGGAACCGCGCTGTCTTGGATCTCACCGCTCCGGGAGCGAAAGATCGCCTCCAATGCTCGTGAGCGAAGAGCCTCGCTCGAGCTTTGGCAAAGCCGCAGAAGCATTCGCCAGTGGCTTTTGTCGTTGCTGTGTTGGCAGGCCTCGATTCCGAGGAGATTTTCAGAAAACTCTCGGGAGTTGAGCGCATCACCCAGCACATCCACCGACACTCCAAGAACTTCTGCACCTAAGCCCATGAGTTTGAGGAGGGCCCTGCGGGAGGTGTCCTTGGAGAGGCTCACTCCTGGCAAACGCAACGAGACCGTTGCAAGGAGTGCGGGGGGGAGCTGGCAAAGTGCCGTTAGAATCATCTCTCCCTCTGTTTCAAAAGTGTTTTTGTCGGCCGCGGCCGTGCGGAGGTGATCCAGCAGTGCGTAAAGGGCGTCTTCGCTGGCGATGTTGCCCAGGGCATGGAAGAGGGAGGGCCTCAGTTGTCTTTCTTCGTTGTGAATTTTGCCCAGGTGCTTCATGACCTTTTGGTTGTTGTGAGTGAAGTGGGCAATTTGGCCGAGTGCTCGAATGGCCCGACCTCGCAGCTCGAGGCTGTGACCGCTGTCGGCCGAAACGCCAATGAGTGCCTTGAGACTGCGTTCCACAAGTTTCTTCTCTGTGCACACAAAGCACTGTGACACCAAAGCATTGATCAGACCAACGGCCTCATTCGCAGAAAGTTCCCTCCACGCACTCGCAGGGCTTTGATGTTTGCCAGAGGGGTTTGCGCTTTGGGTTGAAGGAATCTCCATGATGTCGAGCAATCTGAGATGGAGCGCAGGCGCCGCCGCGCTGCAGCCCAGCTGCGCAAGCTGGCTACTGCTGATCCCCTCGACAAACCTCTTTTGGTCGGTTGCGTTTCGGGCGTGCAATTCATCGTGGAAACTTGCCAAACTGCCTTTTTGAGCCAATGGAGTTTGTTTCTTGCTTCCTCGGGCTTCTTCTGGTTTTTGAGTTTCCAGTCGAAGGAGCATGGCTTGACGGAGTTCACAGCTGAAGTGTTGTTGGTCGAGTGGCAGAGATTTTAGGCAATCGATGACTTTTTGACCCGAGAGGCTTCCGGCAGCAAGCAAACATGAGTTGAGCAGTTCGCTTTGCGAGGCGTTCTGACTCGCCTCGACCATAAGCTCCAACAAGTCGTCTTCGATTTCCGTGATGCCCTGTTTTGCTAAGGTCAGCAAAAACGACTGTAAAAGCCTCGGATCTTCCGAATTTTCTCTGAATCGCTGAGAGTTGTCGAGGAGACACCTCCATGTGGTCAGGGTTTTCACCTGCCCCAGAGCTTGCAGGGCCTCTCTTCTCATAGACAATCCAGAACGCAGTGCAATAAAAGTGAGCATTTCCACGGCAAAGGGGTTCTCGGATCGACCAAGGGCATGAACCGCTTCACGGGCCAAAGCCAAGTCTGTTTCGTTTCTCGCGGCACGATAGAGAAACTCCGTTGTGCGGTCGTCTGCAAACCTTCCCAAAACGGAAACCAATTGGCAGCGGAGCGGAGACCAGGTGCTTTGGTGAACCATTTCAATTAAGAGGCGAGCAGCATCTGCGCTCTGAGATCGGGAGATTTCATCGAGTGCTTGAAGCCTTTGTGCATCGCTCAAGCTGCCAGAGGCAATGGAGTGTGCGCGTTCCAGTTCTGCGTCGAGGGCAAAGGCCATTTCTGCTCCTTTGTGGCACGAACCTCAGCGGGCACGCACGATGAACCCTCGCTTTCGGTGCATTTTGCTCAATCTTTACTTCGGGTGTCCGATAGTCCCCAGCGAAGCACACTATTGTCGATAGGCTAACGAGGTCAGTTCTATGGTATCTCGAAACAAAAAATTTCGGCTTCAGGCAACAGCACTGCTGCTTGTAACCGGTGCATTATTGCAGTCACTTTACTCATTCTTTGTCATGGATCACATCACGTCTTCAACCCTTCTTCCTGTTGGTGAAGCGGTTCGCAACTTTCTGGGAATGCGGCCGGCGGCCGACCCCAGAGTTGTTGTGATTTCTCCCTCCGTAAATGGTGAGGAAGCCACTCTCCGGGAACCGGTAGGCATCGAAAAGTGGGAGAAAGCTCTCACATTCTTGGCAAAATCTCCGGCTCAAAGAGTTCTGGTCGCAGAACACATGGGGGCTCCGCACTGGAAAAATCTCTCCCTGAAAAACCTTGGAGGGTCTCTTGTTTTTTCTTCTCGGCTTGTGGAGCGTGACACAGCCGATAATGCTTCGCACGTGGATCGACTGGGTGGTGTGGAGCTCAGCCCCGTTTCAGCCTCAGTGCTTGTGGGTGGGCCAGTGGAGTTTGCAGAAAAGGTTTCTTATGGCCATTTGCAACCTTGGGACGCTTCAGGCTTTGTTCCGCTTCTCAAAACTGACAGACGGGGTGAGCTGAATTGGAGCAAGCAATTGGGTCTGCAGGCGGGACCGATTGTGAAACGAGATGGGAGTCTTCTTCGCCTCAATGAAACAAACATCAAACTCGGCGCCCAAGGTCCTTGGGTGCTCCCTGTTCACACCGGTGCATCGGCCTGGGAAGGTAAGCACCTCCCCTTTGATGAGTTTGTGGCTGATCCGGAGAGTTTTTCTGATTCTCTTTCCAACGACTCCGTGGTGATCATTCAAGAGAGCCAGCAATGGCCTCAGTCACCTGGTGTGAGGGCCGAAGTGCTGCAGATTGCTGAAACCGCCGATCGTCTTTTGAACAACCGCTGGCCGCGCTTTTTTAGCGGCCTGTCCGTGTATGTCAGCTTGCTGGCAGTCGCTTTTCTACTGGCAGTCTTTTTCATGAAGCCTCGAGCATTTCTTGTTCTTTCTATTGGTGTTCTGGTTGCTCACATAGTGGGTGGGCCGCTGCTTTACGCGTCAACTGAAGTGATCCTTCCATGGACTGAAATGGCATTCGTGTTTCTTCCTGCTTGCCTTCTGGGTGGTTTCTACCGGCTGTTTCGTGAGCGCCAACAGGAGGAGCTGCTCCACTCACAGTTTTCTGTGGCCCTCACTGAGCATCAAATTCCTGAGTTTGCTGCGCTTTACGCAGAAGCTCCCGAAGAAAGTTTGGAGTGCTGTGTCACCCTCATGGATATTGATGTGATCGGTTTTTCCAAAACCATAGAAAACACCCCACCCGCCGACACAGTGCGGCAGATCACAGAGCTGCTTTCAGACATGATCCGGATTGTTCATCAGCACGGAGGCATCGTTTCTGAAGTGTCTGCAGATGGGTTGCTGGTGGCTTTTGGAGATGAGTTGGTCCGATCTGAAGACTCTTATGCCGAAAGCAACCTGGCGTTGCTCCACCAGGGTCATGTGACCAGTGCGCTGATGTGCGCTCGGGAGATTCAAGTGCATTCTGTGGGTCGAATCCATGACTTCAACTCTAACGCTCTGCCTCCCTTTCCGGTGCGTATTGCCCTAAACACGTGCACGGCTCGCCTTGCAGTGCTCAACCTCTTTGGGCGCTTGGAAACCCAAATCATTGGGGCAGGGGTGGATCTTGTGAAACAACTCGCCGCACGCTGCGAGCCCTTTCTTATTTTGGCGAGTGAGTCGAGTCTGGAGGTGCTCAAAACCGAAGCTGGACACAGCTTAGAAAACTGGTCAACACCGCGCTCCGTTCAGTTTGAAGACTCGAATGAGTGGTTGGCATCTTATGAGTTCAACCCCTTCAACGAAGACCCCCAACAGTTGCGGCATGCCACGGAGATTTTTCGCTCCTACAACCAAATCAAGCGTGAAGACAACCGCTTTGCCTTCAAAAAAGGGAGAGAGTGCTCTCTTCAAAGTGATGAAGGGGCTTTTGATGTGTTGGATTTTTCTCAAACGGGTTTGCGGCTCCGGAGCACCCACTACATTGCCAATGGAGCCACATTTAAGCTTTGGCCCGCCGAGTTCCCAGAATCGGAAGCCCCATTTCGGGCTGCGGTAACGGTGCAGTGGGGAGGGCCGAGCACGCAAGACCCCGACCAGTTTATCATTGGGGTGCGCTACAGTTCTTTGGCAAAAGCTGAGAGCCAACGCATTTTGCACTACTTCCATCAGCGCCTCCATGAGTCCATGAAGCAGGGGGGTGGTCGCGCGTCCTAATGCCGTTGCCTTTTACTCTTTGATGAGGAGGTGGTTCCTCAGTTCATTTTGATCTCCGTCCTGGATGGGGAACTGCGGTGCGAGGACTTCACCACACTTGGTCAATGCCTGGCAGAAGCCATCCGTCATTGACCCCTTTTTCACACCTCCCACAAGCAACTCCACCACATCTTTCCATGTTTTTGGTGGTAACTTACTGGCGATGCTGGAGTCGGCGAGCACCACGACCCGATGCTCCATGAGCGATAAAAAAATCAGCACTCCCGTTCTTCCTTCTGTTTGCCGAAGCTGGGCTTGGTAGAACTCGAGTTGTGCCCGTTGGGAAACCTGGTGATCAATATCTTCTTGAGAAATGAGGTGCCTTTGCACGAAAGGCAATCGAGCCAAAGCGAGAGAAACACCTGAAAAGAGCAGAGCATTGAGGAGCCACCACAGTGGGCTTTCTGCGCCTAAGACATCCCTCTGCAGCTCGGCCAAACCAGTTGCAAAAAACAGAAGAAAAAAACCGCAGAACAAAACCACGGGAACGTGCCCCACCGTCGAGGAACGGCGCACCACCATGGGAACGATCTCCCCAGAGGTCATTTTTTCAACCTCGGCCACCTGTGACTCTATGGTGCCTAAGTCTTTCTCACTCAAGTGCCGCCGCAGCCAACTTGGAATCATGTCACCATCCTCCCGAGGCGCCACCGCCGCTGAAACCACCGCCACCGCCGCCGAAACCACCACCTCCGCCGAAACCGCCGCCTCGGCTGAAGCCGCCACCAGAGCGGCCCGTGAGAAGCAGCAAAAACAAGAGGTTTCGTCCTGTGCGGGTGAACAGCCCAAAGAGCAATAAAATGCCAAAGAAAATGATTTCGAGAATACCCAGAGGGCCGAGGGGTTTGGGTTTGCCCCCCTGGGACGATTTGCCAAAGTGGCTTGGGGCTCGCTGTTTGAAGAGGGACGACACATCAAGGTTGGGGTTGGCCCTGAGAGCTACCTGGTAGGTGCCCGCCACAACTCCGTCACTCATGTTTCCCGATCTAAAGAGGGGAGTCATGACCTCGTCGATGATGCGCTTAGCAATGGCGTCTGGAATGTCTCCCTCAAGGCCCTGACCCACCTCGATGCGCAGTTTTCGCACGTCGGTCACAACCATGAGGAGCACCCCATCGTCTTTTTCGGCTGTGCCGAGTTTCCATTTGTCGGTGACCTGAATGGAGGCTTGCTCAATGGTCAGGTCGCCAATGGTGGGCACAGTGAGCACAGCGATTTGACTGCCTTGCATGCGCTGCAGGGTTCTGAGGGTCGCGTTGAGCCAAGACTCGGTGTGGGGGTCCACAATCTCAGCCTGGTCAGTAACGGGGTTTTGCAGTGTTGGAATTTCAAAGGAGGTTGAAGCCTCAGCTGACGCGTCTGGCCAAGAGAAAGCGCTCAAGAACGCGAACAGCAAGAGGGCTGACCACAGAAGCTTTCGCAGCAGAGTTGGTTCGAAGTTCCCCTGAGTCTCACTCGCCAAAGTCGACCTCAGGAGCTGACTCAATCCGTGTTTTTTCAGCCTCACCCACGCTCCATTGCGTCATCTTTTCGTAGGAATAAATCAGGCTGTTCGTCCAGCTTTCAGGGGGTACCGTGACGAGGTTGTTGAATTGCTCAATGGCGGCAATGTGGCGCTGTCGAGCGACCGTGATGCGATTTTCAGTTCCCTCGAGTTGTGCCTGCAGTTCTCGGAAGTTTCGATCGGCCTTGAGATTGGGGTACTTCTCCACAACAACCATGAGTTTTCCCAACGCAGTGCTGAGAGAGCCCTGGGCTTGCTGAAACTTTTGCACCTGTTCGGGGCTGAGATTCGAAGGGTCGATAGTGGCTTGTGTGGCTTTTGCCCGGGCTTCTACAACGGCCTGGAGTGTCTCTTTCTCATGCGAGGCGTAGCCCTTCACAGTCTTGACCAAATTGGGAATGAGGTCAGCCCGGCGTTTGTATTGGTTGGTGGTTTCCGCAAGGGCGGCATCAACCGCATTTTTGGCCTGGGGAATGGAACGAAGTCCGCAACCCGAAAGGAGCAGCGTCACAATAAACAAGGCGAGTGGGTGGGCAAACCAGCGGAAAGTCAGTCCCGTTTTTTTGCTGACGGCTGCCATGCCCTTTGAAATTGGGAAACTCATATCAGAGGTCTCCTGCAGATTGTCATCCTTTGAACCATTCTCGGCGATTTCGACGCCTTGGTTCTGATCAAACACCTTTTGCCAAGAAGGGCAAGCACAGGGGTGAAGGGTGGCGGGTCAGTAGGTGAAAACCTCGGTTTGGATCAGAGCTCCATCCCCGTCTGTGGTGGTGATTTTGGAAAACCGTCGCGAGTCTCCGTCGTACTCAACGGCAACGGTTGTGAATTTTCCATCATCT
>JANQPW010000616.1 GCA_028285285.1 Silvanigrellales bacterium | reverse complement strand
CCCTTCCTGGCCAAAACCCCAGCGACCCCATGGCAAACTCGAGACAGCCCGGCTCTATCCAGAACTTTGACGTGACCGACATCAAGGCCGCCTTGCAGTCGGCGGTGCTCTATTACGAAGACGAGTGGCAGATTGCGCGGTGCATTGATGGCTACACACCCATTGACTACCGCGATGGGCGCGGGGCTCACGTGGCCTCGCGTGATGCGGTGTTTTGCGCTCGGGATAATTCTGAAATTTTTGATGGTTACGCTTTCCGTGCGAACCCTTCTGAGGCGGAGGTCAATATGGTCTCCCACTTCCAAGAGCTTTTGACACTCCAGCATTCCCATTTTCTCGAGTTGCAGTGCAGTTCACTAGAACTGCAAACATCGCTTTGGTTCACCCTGACATCGGAGTGGGGGATGATTTCTGTGGCTGCCGAACTCACTCACCCCGAGAAAAGAACGGAAACTTTCCTGCAAAAGGTGGCTCAGGTGCGCACCTCTGTGGAGGAACCATCTCAACAGATTGACCTCGGGAAAGCCGTAGGAGAAGACCTCTCTTTCCGAGTTGGCGCGAGTCTAGAGAAGTTGGCAAAGACCATCCCCAAAAAATTTCTGCTGCACAGCCTCGCCATCAGCGATTTTGGCTTTGTGACCTTGCTTCTTGAGGAGCTTTCCTCTCCGCAACAAGAGCCCCCTCACGGGGAGCCCTTTCATCTGCCGTGTTATGTTGTGAGATGATCAGCTTCCATTGCTTTCTGGCTCACTCTCGCGTTCGATAAAGGGGCCAATCATGTAAGCTCTTGTGGCTGCGCTGATGGCGCCCAGAATACTGGTGACGTTGAGTCCGGCCCGCTCCACATCGGTGATGAGCTGGCTCACGTTTGTATTGGCTTCGTTTTGGATATCTGCTGCGGCATTGTAAAAGGCATGGGTGAGCCGGTCGTCAGGAAAGAGCTGGGCGAATTTGAGTTTGCCCTCGCCAAAGTCGGCTTCAATGGGACTTTCCAGGTTCAGGGTGCCACCGCCTGCGCTGTGGAGCGACATCACCACATCAGCTTTGTTGATGCCGTGTTGTGGTGTTGAGTCTTTCACGGGAGTGTAGTTCAAAAGAAACAGCGAGGCCTTTGTGATCTGCCGGAGAGCCCCTTTGATGCTCTCAAAATCATCACCCATCTCTGCTGTGATCTCTTGAAACACAGCTCGGTTCACCACGGCATAGACCTCCGTTTTTTCCTCAACGGTTGTGAAGGCGGTGCTCAATTCGCGGAGTGCCTTCCTTTGTGAGAGAGAGAGTGATTTTCCCAGCGATTGAAAGAGTGGTTGAATGTGAAAGATGTTTTTGTCGGGAACTTCCCCAGCATTCAAAGCGGCACTGAATTCGTTGAGTTTCTTATTGAGCCGCTGTTTTTGAAGATCTGTGATGAATGGAGGAATGAAGGCCTGCGGCTTCTTTTCGGTGGCCGCTTGCGGAGATGGTTTCGGCCGGGGTTTTGTCTCTTGAGGCGGCTCGAAGAGGCCAGCTACGGTAAAATAGGAACCGACGGCAGTGGCAATGAGCAACAAAGTATTTTGGGCGTTGTGCACGTCATCTGGCTTGGGGTTGAGCTGCACCAGGGAGATCTCGGGCTCTCCACTGCCGTCGGTTGCTCTCACAGTCACTTGCATTCCCCGAGCGGTATATGTCCAGGGCATGGAGGGGTCTTGTTTGACTTTGAAAATCGCGTCTCGACCCTCGGTAGTGTCCTTTTCTTTGAAGATCAGCGCCTCTTCGTTCACCAGGAAGTCTCCCGCGGTACCCTGTTTCCAAGTCTGGGAGGAAATCACCTGCATCACCCCTGCCGAAACCAGCGCAGCCGCTCCCCAGACCATCAATCTGCGATTGAGAAAGGCCTGAACAAGGTTTCGTTGGTCAGTGCCGCCGGCATCTGTTGCTGTGGCAGAGGTGTTTTGCACTTTGTCGGCATTGTGCTGCCGGGTGCGACACGAGGCGGTCACAAGGCTCACAGCGAGCAGCAGGCACCAGCAGCGTTTGAGAGGGGGTGTGGTCATGGGCTTCTCCCTCAGATGGGTTTGGGTCTCCCCATTCTAGCATGAGCGGGTGTTACGATTTGCGTGCTTCTGCGATTTGCTCTGCCAAAACCTCATACAGGGTGTTGAGGAAACGCTTCAGCACTGAAACCGGAGTGTTCAATGGGGGCGTGAGTGAAAGCACACGACCACGTGGCCCTGAAGGTAGGGTGATGTAGCCGAGTGCGAGCAGCTTCTCGGAGAGAAAGGCTGCAAAGCCGTCTTGAGCGCGAAAAAACCAAAACCCCCTCATCCACCCCTCTCCACGCACTTCAAAGTGAAGTGAGGAAGGCAGTTCTGCCGCACGGCAGCGCGCGACGAACTCGCGCAGGGCTCCGGTCCAGCTTTCCAGCTCTTGGAAAAGCCGGGGCAGCTGCCGGTGCAAGGCCGTGAGGGTGGCTGCTCCGGTGGCACAGGCCAAGGGGTGCCCCAAAAAGGTGGAGGTGTGGCGTGCTTCTCCCTGAGATTCGGGCCATCTGGCGACGAGGTCGCCCACACAGGCACTCAGAGGTAGCCCACCTCCCAAAGCCTTGCCCACGCAGAGGAGATCGGGAACCACATCGTGCCATTCATGGCCAAAGAGCTTTCCCGTGCGACCCAATCCTGTGTAGATCTCATCGAAAATGAGCAGGGTTCCCGCTGCTTGACACAGCGTGTGCACCTTTTGCAAAAAACCAGCAGGGTAGCTGCGTTCCCCAGCGCGGCCCTGGAGGGGTTCACACACAAGGGCCGCCACATCACCTTTTTGAAGTTCCTGTCGCAAACGCTCCAGAATGGAATCAGCGTGGGCAGTGCCCTCTTCCTGTGCAAACAGCTCTTCGGAGGTTGGCAAAGGCCCCGTGCTCCATTCACTGTTGCCCTCAAGGGGGAAAGGCAAAGCTGTTACTTTTCCTGGGGACCACTTGCGGAAGGGCTCTTTGAAATGGGCTCTTGAGGTGAGCTGCAGCGCGCCAAAGTGAAGCCCGTGGTAGCCACCCTCAAAAACCAGGAAGCGCTTTTTGTCTGTGACCAGCAAAGCCGTTTTCAGGGCTGACTCCACCGCTTCGGC
>JANQPW010000605.1 GCA_028285285.1 Silvanigrellales bacterium | reverse complement strand
CTTTTGCTTGATCGCCATGCCCCGGGTGTTGGCGGGCAATCTGCTGCAGCGGCTGCTGGCACACTTAGGACAAAAAATCGTGGTGTATGGTGCTGGCTCTTCGGGCCACCAACTCATCAGCGCCTGTGCCTTTTCCACTGAGTTCATTCCAGTGGCTGTGGTTGATGACGATCGAGAACGCGTTGGCGCCACCATCAATGGCCTGAAAATCTCCCATTCCAGCTCCCTCGATCAAATCATTTCCGCACACCGACCGGGAAAAATTGTGGTGGCCATTTCGGCACTGAACCAACAAAAACGCACCGAAATTGTGCAGCGTCTCAGCAAGTTTGGTGTTCAGATTCTCTTTGCGCCGCCCATTGATGAAATGGTGGAGGGCACGAGCCTTTCCGATGGGCTTGAATCGATTCGCATTGAAGACCTCTTAGGCCGGCCCACGGCAGCTTGTGACCCCCAGCTCATGCGAGAGTGCCTCAGCGGCCAGTCGGTGTTGGTCACCGGCGCAGGGGGCTCTATTGGCTCCGAACTCTGCCGGCAGATTGTTTTGCAAAAACCTTCGGTTTTGATTTTGTTCGATGTCAGTGAGTTTGCGCTTTACCGCATTCACTCCGAACTCACCCACCAGCAGAAGAGGGCGGAACACGAAACACAGATCGTTCCCGTTTTGGGTAACGCGCAAGATCAGGGGCATGTGCTTGAGACCTGCCGTCTGCACCAGGTTTCCACCGTTTATCATGCCGCCGCCTACAAGCATGTTCCGCTGGTGGAACAAAACACGGTTGTGGGCTTCCAAAACAATGTTTTGGGAACATTTGAAACCGCAAAGGCTTGCATTGAAGCTCAGGTGAAAACCTTTGTGTTGGTTTCCACCGACAAGGCCGTGCGACCCACAAATGTGATGGGTGCGAGCAAGCGGCTGGCCGAGTTGGTGGTGCAAGCGCTTGCCCAGCGTCACGAAAAACAGGCCACACGCCTGTGCATGGTGCGGTTTGGAAACGTTTTGGGGTCTTCCGGCTCGGTTGTGCCGCTGTTCTTGCAGCAGATCAAACAGAAAGGCCCCGTGACCGTCACCCACCCCGAGGTCACCCGTTACTTCATGAGCATTCCCGAAGCCGCACAGCTCGTGATCCAGGCTGGCTCTCTCGCAAAGGGCGGGGATGTTTTTGCCCTCGACATGGGCGAGCCAGTGAAGATCGTGAACCTCGCGAAGTCGATGATCCGCTTGTTGGGGCTCTCGGTGAAAGAAGCGGGCG
>JANQPW010000588.1 GCA_028285285.1 Silvanigrellales bacterium | reverse complement strand
TGAGCTGATATCCATTCGGGGCATTTTTTGGCGCACGGCTAACCCCACCGTGGCAAATGCAGCTCCCAAAATCACCCAGAAAAATGCATTCCAGGCCACAGGCACATGAACATAGATGATGCGGTAAACCTCGCCTTGATCGCGGTCAGCACCCACCCAAAAAAACCCCAGAAACCAGCCAACCGCAACGGCCAAAACTCCGAGACCTAAAATGAGCCGGTCTCTTGCCAACGCACCCTGCAACGATGCAGTGGTGACTGCCTTTGGAACCAAATCAGACTGAGCCACGCCTCACCTCTTCTCGCAAAAGCTACTCTTCAAACAAGGCGTCGCGAAGCAACAGCCCAACACTTCCAAAAATAACGGGAAATCCGATCAAAATCGACCACCAAGCCGGCGTTGCAAAGCCTCCCTTGGGGAGAAGTAGCTGATCTTGAAGGGTGAGCTGCACTGCAGCGAGCAAAACCGACACTTGCAAAGGAAAAAACAAAATCGGAACCAGGATCTCGCGCCCCAAACTCCGGGCCGTCAGACCATTTAGAATCACACCCAAGCAGGAGGTTCCCAAGTTGAAGAGAAGAAGCACAGGCACAAGATCTTGCAGCAACTGGCGCGATCCCTCTGCAGGCACCTCATACAGGCCCCACCAAATCACACACATAGGAATCTGGAGGCTGACCAGCTGCACAAAGTTGAAGAGGATCTTTCCGAGAATCACCGCCTGCCGAGAAAAACCGGGGTTCAACAGCAGCTCAAGGGCTCCTTGCTCCGCTTCCACACTAAAAATGCGAGAAATCAGGAGCACAACCACAAACTCCTGAATCATCCAGAAGCATCCCATGCGCACCATTTCGGTTTTCACCAAATCGGAGCCAAACGAAAAAGGGAAGAGAATGAGCAAACAGGCGCCAAACACAAGGACACCAAACCACGACGCTTTCCGAGAAAGCACGCCACGAACAGAAACCTGAAACACAGTGAGGAGTTGAAACAAAAAACTGCTGACCACCTCCACTCCTTTTCACAGCAAACGCAGAGGTCGTTTGACTTGCCCTGCACCATTGGCCGCACTCCCCTCTGCCTCTTGAAGCAATTTCGGCAAATCAAGAACAGACTGGCAGAGCGAGAGAATCTCCTCATCGTGAGTGGCAACAACAACACAAGCCCCACGCTCCGCAAGCTGGCACAAGGCTTTCTGGCAGAGCTGTTGACCCTCTCTGTCGAGACCATTGCTCGGTTCGTCGGTGATCAGCACTGCCGGTTCAAGCAACTCCAAAGCCGAAAAGGTCAAGCGTCGCTTTTGGCCTGTTGAGAGGCTTCGGGCCACCTGCTCGGCTCGGCCATCCAGTCCGCTCTCCTTAAGGCTTTGCAAAAAATCGCTCCGCCGGGGCAACAAGGAGAATGAGTTGCAATAGAACTCCAGGTTTTGGGCAACGGTCTGATCAAGAAGCAGCGCTGGCGTCGAAGAAAAGTAACAGACAATGGGGTTGAGCTGCCCATGAGCTTGAGGCGACTCCCCCACGAGTCGTTTTCGCTGTGGCGGCAACGGAGGAGAGAAGCTGATCAAACCAGAAGCGGGACGAGCCAAACCAGCCATCAAGCGCAAAAGGGTGGTCTTTCCCATTCCGTTTGGCCCCTTCACGCCCGTGACGCTTCCCGCAGGAAAGGTCTGAGAGCGCACCTCAAAAAGCTGACGGTGCCCCACACAGACAGCCACATGGTCTAGCACTATGCTTGTGCCAGGAGTTCCTCTTTTGGCCATCAGTGCACATCCGCCTCATCCAGCAGTGCAGCAACATCACGAATCACAAACACGGGTCCACGGGTTTCCAAAAT
>JANQPW010000581.1 GCA_028285285.1 Silvanigrellales bacterium | reverse complement strand
TGGGGAGACTTTGCGCCTGGGTTGAAGTCTCTCGAAGAGGCCACGGAGATCCGACGAAGGATTCTGTCCTCTTTTGAGCTCGCAGAAACCTCCGACGATCCAAAAGAGCGCCAGAGGCTTCTCACATTCGTTGTTGTGGGTGGTGGCCCTACAGGAGTGGAGCTCTCAGGAGCAATTGCGGAATTGGCGCGCTTCACCTTGAGCAAAGACTTCACCCACATTGACCCCACTTCAACACGTGTGGTTTTGGTTGAGGGCGGAGCTCGTCTGCTGCCGATGTTTTCTGAAGAGTTGAGTTTGTCGGCAAAAAGGGATCTCGAAAACCTAGGAGTGGCCATTTGGACAGACACCTTTGTGACAGGGGTAACACAGGACGGTGTGGAGATGGGTGCGACGTTTTTGGCGAGCAACTGCGTGATTTGGGCTGCGGGAGTGGGTCCATCACCGGTCAATCAAATCCTCCAGGAAAAGGGATATGCAAAGCTTGATTCTCGCGGTTCAGTCATTGTGAAAGAAGATCTTTCCCTTCCCGAGCGAGAGAGTGTTTTTGTGTTGGGAGACCAGTCTCATTTTGTGCATGAGGGAGAGCCTTTGCCTGGTGTGGCTCCTGTTGCCATTCAGCAAGGGCGCGTCTGCGCCAAAAACATTTTGCTTGATTTGAAGGGGCGGAATCGGGTTGCATTTCGCTATTTCGATAAAGGCCAAATGGCCACCATAGGTCGAAAAAAAGCCATATTGGAGTTTCATGGCCTCAAAATGAACGGTTTTTTGGCCTGGATGGGGTGGCTTCTTGTTCATGTTTACTATCTTATCGGCTTCAAGAACAAGTTGCTGGTCATATTGCAATGGGCTTGGTCTTACATCACCTTTGGAAGAGGTGCGCGATTGCTGATGGAAAAAGACACGAAAAGCTGAGCTCAGAGCTCTTTCAAGATCCAGCTGAAGCGAACTTCTGTTCCTTTGCCAACCTCAGACTTCAAGGTGATTTTTCCGCCCCGGCTTTCGACAATCCGCTTCACAATAGCCAGACCCATGCCATTACTCAATGCTTTCGTTCGCTTCTTCGAAAATGGGAATGCTTCAAAAATTCCCTCGTGAAACCCTGGCTCAATTCCAGGCCCATCATCACTCACGGTAAAGCAGGCGACTTGGTCATTCTTCTGGTCAAGCTCTGCTGTAACGGCTACACGACCTTGTTTCCGATCATGATGCTTGATCGCGTTGTCTATCAGGTTTCTCAATGCTTGTTCAAGCCCCACGCGATGGGTTCGGATGTGTGTTAAGGGGCCTAAAAAAGAAACATTAAAGCCAGGAGGGTGCTGCAGTAGACTGGCCACCGATTCCACAAGCAGTTTCAAATCTATGTCTTCGGCATCTTGTCCCGTTTTCCCAGCGCGGGCGTAGTTCAAAAGATCGTCAAGGAGCTTGTCGAGTCGGTCAACCCGATCGAGCATTTTCTTGAGATCTTGCCTCGACTTCTCGGGCAACACGTCTCCAGCATCTTCATCAATGTATTGCCCCAATTGGGCCACTGCCCGAAGGGGTTGCTTCATGTCATGAGAAGTCACAAAGGCAAAGTCTTCGAGTGCCTTGTTGGCCCTTTCGAGATCTCTGGCATAGCGTCTCAACTCGCGTTCCGCATTTTTTCGTGCTGTGATGTCGCGCGCCATCACAACCACAAATTCTTCGCCATCAAATTCATAAAAAAGGACGTGGAGACCTGCCCAAAGCGTGGACCCGTTCCGATGCTGCAACTTGCTCTCAAATTCGAGAAATCGACTTTTCTTGACTTCACTCCATCTGTCGAGGAACAACGAAGGTGAAAACTGCTGGGAGATGTCGGCTATCTTCAGTTTCAGCAACTCTTCAGAGGAGTAACCCAGCATTTGACAAGTGGCCCTGTTGGCATAAAAGAAGCTCCCATCTTCACGGGCCAAAAAGATGGCGTCAGCTGCGTTATCAGCTACGAATTGCGTTCGTCGAAGTTCTCTTTCAGACTTTTCTGCCTCTTGTTTGAGCCTTACTTGGGCGTCTCGTTGCTCAATGAGTGTGTGAACTTTTTTGATCAGCTGCTTTGTGTCAATGGGCTTGCGGAGTGCCGACGCGGAGTCGAGCAAATTGAAAGCGGAGATCAAAGTGGAGTCTGTGTCTACTCCCGTAACAGCGAGCACCTTGGGAGGGAGTCTGTGTGTGAGGGCAACTGATGAAAGAATGAGAAAGCCACCTAAATCAGAGAGATTGCCCTTTTGATCGCGAATGGCAATGTCTGTGATCACCACACTCACATCAAGCTCATTGAGGCACGCAATGGCAGCCTCCGCGGTTGTTTCATGAACAACACGAAATCCTTCCCGCTCAAGGGCCTCTCGCCAGTGAGTTGCAAGTTGCCAGTCGTCTTCAACAATG
>JANQPW010000549.1 GCA_028285285.1 Silvanigrellales bacterium | reverse complement strand
TTTCCCAAAACCTTGAACTGCGGCTTGACGATGACTTCTGCCAGACTTGCGGGGTCTGTGGTGATGTTCAGGTTCTTCACATTGAGCTCTTCAAGAATCGTTTCTTTCATTTCTTCAATGTGATTCTGGGCTGTTTCGTTCAGCACTCCCACTGTGATGTCGGCCAAGGGTTGGCGAATGCGGATTTTATGGCTCACACGAATGTTGCGGCCCAGCTCAACCACTCTTCGGGCAAGGTTCATGCGATCAAGGAGGTCCTGGTCTTGTTTCTCAATGGGCTTGGCGTCGGCCAAAAGGGAAAGGTGCACACTCTCGGTTTTTTTCATCTCCGCAGTGAAGCTCAATTGGCGATAAAAGTAGTCTGCCGCAAACGGTGCAAAGGGAGCGAGGAGCTGTGTTGTTTGCCTGAGCACTCGAAACAAGGTGGAGTGGGCCGCTTTGTCAGAGCTCCAAAAGCGTCTTCGGCTTCGGCGTACATACCAATTGTTGAGGTCATCCAAAAACTCGACAATGAGAGGGCATGCCTTGGCAATTTCAAAGGCCTGCATGCAAGCATCAATTTTTCCAACCAGCAGGTTCTGTTGGCAGAGGATCCAACGATCGAGCTCGTGCTCGCTTTCCTGGAGCTCGTTTTCCGGGTCAAACCCGTCAATGGCTGCGTAGGTCGCAAAGAAGCTGTAGGCATTCCAGAGAGGCAAAAGCACGCGCCGTGTGTTTTCTTTCACCCCTTCTTCGGAAAAGCGCACCTCGTCTCCAAAGGTGGCTGGGGAATTGAGCAGGTACAGCCGAACAGAGTCGGCTCCATACTTGTCGAGGGTTTTGAGAGGGTCGGGGTAGTTTTTCAGGCTCTTAGACATTTTTTTGCCATCTTCGGCGAGCACCAAACCGTTCACCACAACATTTTTAAACGCTGGCTTGTTGAACAAAGCTGTGGAGAGCACATTGAGTGTGTAGAACCAACCCCGCGTTTGATCGAGTCCTTCACAAATAAAGTCTGCAGGAAATTCGGAGTGGAACTTCTCCACATTTTCAAAAGGAAAGTGTTGCTGGGCGTAAGGCATAGATCCAGATTCAAACCAGCAATCGAGCACAAAGGGAACACGCTTGAGAGGAGCGCCTCCTTTCTGTGAGGGCACCTCGATGCCTTCAAGGTGCTCCAAATGGAGATCTTTGATGCTCTGGCCAGAAGCCTCCTCCAGCTCAGCAACGCTCCCGAAACAGCGGCATTCTCCTGTTTCTGGATCTTCCCAAATGGGAAGAGGGTTGCCCCAGTAGCGCGCGCGGGCAATGTTCCAGTCGCGAGCGTTTTCTAGCCATCGGCCGAAGCGACCCTCTTGAATGTGGTCTGGAACCCAGTGGATGCTGCGGTTGTTCTCTTGCAGATTGGCCTTGATTTTTTCCACACTCACAAACCACGAAGGCAAGGCCCGGTAAAGAAGCGGTGTTCCAGAGCGGTAACACATGGGGTATGCGTGCACAAAGGTCTCGTGGCGAAACATCAAACCTCTCGATTTGAGGTGTTGGCAGATCGTTTTGTCTGCATCTTTGAAGAAGAGACCCTTGGTTCCTTCTGGGCTATCGACCAAGAACTTTCCGTTGGTGTCGAGGTGGTCGTAGACGGGGAGGTCGTATTTTTGTGCACAGCGGTAGTCGTCTTCTCCAAAGGCAGGGGCTGTGTGAACGGCTCCACTCCCCGTGTCGTGAAGCACATAGTCTGTTGCAAGCACCTTATGGCTGTTTTCGGTGAGGTCAACGCCCTGAGGTGTGTAGAGCGGTTCATAGGCCACACCATGCAGTTCTTCACCCGGAAAGGTTCTTAAAACCTGATACTGCTCTTCATCTTTCCAGTAGGCAGGAACGCGTTCTTCGAGCAAAACAAGTTTTTCTCCTGTTTCCTTTTCAAGAACCTCCGCATAAGTTCCTTTAGGGTCAATGGCAACGGCAAGGTTGGCCGGAAGGGTCCAAGGAGTTGTGGTCCACACAAGAAGTGAGCGCCCAGAGAATTCGCCTTGAAGTTGGGCCTTCACGGTGATGGAAGGATCTTGCACGTCGCGGTAGTCGAGACTGGCTTCGAAATTGGAAAGCGAAGATCCCAGGGCCGCGGAGTAACTCATCACTTTAAAGCCTTTGTAGATGAGATCTTTCTCCCACAACGACTTGAAGACTGCCCAAACGCTCTCCATGAAGTCTTTGTCCATGGTCTTGTATTCGTCGTCGGAATCAACCCAGCGCCCCAGCTTACGCATGTAGAGACGCCATTCTTGGGCATACCTCAACACCGATTCGCGGCACGCAGCGTTGAATTTTTCAACACCAAATTCTTCAATTTCCTGTCGACCATTCAATCCCAGTTCTTTTTGAACCAGCATCTCCACAGGGAGACCATGACAGTCCCAGCCAAAACGGCGCTCCACCCGGTGGTTTTTCATGGTGAAGTAGCGGGGAAAGGCATCTTTGATAGAATTGGGCACAAAGTGGCCAAAATGGGGGAGCCCTGTGGCAAAGGGAGGGCCGTCGTAGAAGCGGAACTTGCGGCTTTCGGGGCGATTTTCGATGCTTTTCTGGAAGGTGTTCTCGCTTTCCCAACTCTCCAGCATTTTCTTTTCAACATCTGGAAAGTTTATGGATTTTGGTGGTTTATCAACTCTCATTTCACCTTCCTTGAAACAGTGGTATCGTTCATTTTGAGCCGTGGGACCGTATCAAATTAATGGGGTTCTCACTAGTGAGTCGGCTTTCGGCAATAGTGCCGACCATGGGCTTTTGTGCAAATGAAGTTGTGGAGAGAAAATGACTGATTTGGAACAGGGGGGTGTGATGACGGCGGATGGCACGGGTCACACCTCGACAGATGCGGGTGGTGGCAAAACAAAGGAGAAGTCATATTTGGGGATCACCCACCCTTGGTGGCTGCGAGAGCTTGCCTCGTTAGCAACGCTGGTTTTGGCGGTGCTGATCATCCGTTCGTCTATCTTTTCTATTTATGTCATTCCCACGGGCTCCATGTTGCCCACAATCAAAATCGACGACCGGGTTTTTGCAAATAAACTTGCCTATGGTCTTATGTTGCCCTTTAGCAAAGAACAGGTCATCAGTTGGTCTGCGCCGAAGCGCGGAGACATTGTGCTCTTCAAGAGCCCCCGTGAAGATCTCACCTTTGTCAAGCGTGTTGTGGGCATTGGCGGCGACAAACTTCACTTTGAGAATGGCGTCTTGCACATCAATGGGGAAAGTGCTCAGGAAGAGCTCCAGAGCGATCGCAGTGTGATGACCGACATGGGTGCCAACGAGGCTTTGGCCCGAGATTGGCAGCTTTTTGTGGAGAAGATCGCCGACAAACCAGCGCACTACATCTTGCGGGCAAACAATGGTCAAACTGTGGGAGAGCGGCGCACCTTTACCGTTCCTGAAGGGAAGGTGTTTTTTGTGGGCGACAATCGCGATGGGTCAAACGACAGCCGCTCTTGGGGAGTGGTTCCAGAAACAACCATCTATGGACGTGCGAGTTTTGTTCTCTACTCTACGGAAAGACATGAGGGAGTCCTTCCCAAGTTCCGCACCGATCGCTTTTTTGCCAGCCTTGAAATGTGATGTTTGACGGCCGGTGGACGCTGGTCGTGAGCCGATTCAGAAAACTCGATTTTTCTCCTGACAAAGTTTTGGCCTTTCTTTTCTGAGTGTAAACAGAGTGATATGGTATCTTCGAGAGAGACGGCCTTTGCAGCTGCAGAGGCAATTTTCTTAAAGGCTGTGTCGTGTGCCTTTGAAGGAGTTGAGGATTCACAAGTCGCGACGAGTGAAGGGAAAGACAATGGTTAAGAGCGAGTTGATTGAGTTGTTAGCGACCAAGGCAGATATCACAGCTGCTCAGGCTGAAGAGGTCGTCAACCTGTACTTCAACACGATTGTGGACTCTTTGGTGACCGAAGGCCGTGTTGAGATCCGTGGCTTTGGCGCTTTCACAGTGAGAAAATACAAGGCATATGATGGTCGCAACCCAAAAACAGGTCAAAAAATCAGCGTCCCTGAGAAGAAACTTCCCTTCTGGAAAACAGGACTCGAATTGCGTCAGCGAGTTGATGGTCTGGGGGCAGGAGCGGGAGCCGGGAGCTCACTTTCGGCATCAAGCCCCTTTTAAGAGTCTCTTTAGCCTTTTTTGGCTTGAGCGACAGCTTTCGTGAGTCGGCTAATTTTACGGCTCATGTTGTTCTTGTGAATGACTCCCTTTTTCCAAGAACGGGCAATTGTGGACTGGCTCTGCTTCAGGAGCTCGTCGAGCTTGTCGAGTTCTTTCGCTTCAATTGCTGTTCGCAACTTCTTGATGGACGTTTTCATCGTGCTGATGATCTGACGGTTTCGAGCGTTGCGAACGAGGGCTTGGCGTGCACGTTTTGCGGCTGACTTGTGATTGGCCATGAAAATATTCCCCTACAGTGTCTGCAAAAAAAAGAGGCAAACAACCGAGCGCAGTCACTGTGTGTTCTCAATCCAGTTCCCGGTCGCGCCAAATTCCGCAAAAGAGGCTGGCACCGCTTTTGCGAAAAAATCATTCACTCGCTTGGCTTCTCAGCTTTGGCAAGAGCTACCAAGTCTGTTTTTGTCACCTTGAGCAACTGTCCAACTGCAGGTGAAGGACGAGCTCCCACCTTGTACCAATGCGCCATGCGGTCAGCTTTCAGTTCAATCACGGAAGGTTCCGTCATGGGGTTGTAGTAGCCGAGCTTCTCAATAAAGCGACCATTTCGGGCATTGCGAGAATCTGTCACAACGACATGGTAAAATGGTGCTTTGTGTTGGCCGCGGCGTTGGAGTCTCAGTTTTAAAGACATACGATTCTCTTTCAAAGTGGGGGTGCGTGACGAGAGATCTTCAAAATGACAGACTCATCATAGGCACGTCAAAAAGTGATTCAGAGTGCTCAATTAGCTTCAGAACAACCTGGTGTCAATGGGAAATAACCCCAGAGAGGTGTTGAAGGAAGAAGATGCGGGCTGAAGCCTTAAATGCGCTTGTGGTGTCGGAAGACAAAGACTTTTGCCGTCGCATCAACGATTGCCTGCGGTGGGTCGGTGCCGATACGGTTGCTCGCGTGAGCAGCGGCAGGGCAGCCGAGCAGGTGTTGCTCAAAAAGCGGTTTGCGTACGCTTTGGTTGTTGTTCAAATCGTTGAAGATTCTGCTTATGATATCCAGTTCATTGAAACCATGCTCCGCGGCCGTGATCTGGCGCTGAGGTTTGTGCCCGTTGTGGCCATTGCCACGGTTCGAACCAAGGGCTTTTACACCGAGCTGGAGTCTCTTGGCTTTGGGGCTTTGGTGCTCACACCCATTCGCAGGGCCCTTCTTCGCAAGGTGTTCTTTGATCTTTTTCGGCAGTTGCAGGGAGCCTACCGCAGCCCTGACCTCGGCCTTCTCACCAAGGCTCTCTATGCGGGAGACGTGGACTACGTCGAAGAACGCTGCGCGAGAGCCCTGCAGCACAATCCTAACAATCCGACTTACTTGATTT
>JANQPW010000244.1 GCA_028285285.1 Silvanigrellales bacterium | reverse complement strand
CCAGGTGTGTGACGGCTCATGGGAAACTCCGTGAATTCTGGGGAAGCCGAAGATATCACAGAGCTGGAAGAAGAAAAGTGGCGGGAAGTTAGCCGCCTTTCTTGTCGTCTTTTTTGGCGGGTTTCTTTTCTTGCTTCTCTTTGATGCTCAAAAGCTCAACCTCAAACACAAGCGTGGAGTCAGGGCCAATGTCTGCCCCGGCGCCGCGTTTGCCATAGGCCAATTCAGACGGGATGTAGAGCTCCCACTTCGAGCCAACCGGCATCAGCTGCAACGCTTCTGTCCAACCCTTGATCACACCCCCTACAGGAAATGTGGCCGGCTCTCCGCGATCGTAGCTGCTGTCAAAAACCTTCCCATCGATCAAGGTTCCCTTGTAGTGAGTCGTGACGGTGTCTGAAGCCGTCGGCTTCTTGCCTTTGCCTTCCTTGATGATCTTGTACTGCAAGCCAGACTTGGTGGTTTTCACACCTTTCTCTTTCTTCTTCTTTTCAAGGAACTTCTTGCCTTTCTCAGAATTCACCTTCGACTGCTCGGCCATGATCTCATCGCGTTTGGCCGCAACCTTCTTTTGAAATGACTCCATGACCTTCTTGTTGTCGGCAGCGCTAAAGGGTGAGTCTTTGCCAGCTGCGCCGGCTTTCACACCTTTCATGAAGGCGTCTACATCCAGCTCAACCCCATTTCTTTTGAAGTTGGCTCCCGTTTGATGGCCCATAATGTAGGCTGCTTGCGCGTCTTCTGACTTAAAGTCAGCTTTTTTGTCGGCCAAGGCAGAAAGCGGAAGTGCGGCCACCAAAAAAGTCAGGCCAACTGTGCGAGACGAACAAAGCTTCATAAATACACCCTTCTTCACATTGCAAAGGAATGAAGAGAGCATTTCAGCGATCAGGTGTCAAGTCACGGCTGGGCCAGCATTGAAGTTTGAGGAAGAACAACTTTGTAGGGAATACCCCTCAGTATAAATTTTTCTAAACTGACACATAATAAAAATTGACATTGACCGGGCGTTTGATACGAAATGAAGCGTTTCCAAACGTTTCGGGAGGGGCCAAAGCTTTAAAAGCCCCATCAACAGGAGAAGCCATGCACCGCTTGTCAAGACGTTTTCTCTCTTATTTCAGCTCTTTAGCCCTCGTTTGTTTGGGCTTGCTCTCGGGCACCGCTCACGCAGCTGAAGTCTGCCTGGTTGCGCCCCGAGCTGACGAGACGGTTTGGCTCAGAGACGAGCACGGCCAGAGACTCGGAGAAGAAGTGCCCCACCTCACTCCGGCCGAGTCTCACCGCACCACCCGCACTCCTGAAGGGCGAAAGATTGCGGAGGTCGAGCTCGAGGGTGGGGTTCTGGCCTGGGTCAGTTCCCGAGTTGTGAAGCACCGTTCCCTGTGTCACCCCAACGAGATACCAGAAGACGA
>JANQPW010000526.1 GCA_028285285.1 Silvanigrellales bacterium | reverse complement strand
CTTGACACCCTGGCCACCGAACATCTCATCTTGCTGGCCCTCAAAGAAAATGCCGAAAGCGATCTCTCTCAGTTCTCAGATGCCCGTATTGCAGATAGGCAGCAGACTCCCTACCCTCCCCCGCCAATCTTTGACTTTGAGGGCCTCCACCCTTCCGACCACACTCTGGTGAACGTGTATCTCCACTTCCGTAAGAAGCTCCCCAACGCAGAGGAACTGCGAAGAGAACTGGCCATTTGCCCTCACATCACACCAGAATACTTTGACCAACTGGTTCGCAGCCAGCTCCGACAAGGCCGGCTTAAGCTTCATGCGAATGGAAGGGTGGAAGCTTCTGAGGAACTGATTTATTTCGACGAAATCACGTCTCCCCAAACGCCCCAACCCTGTGAAAACTACTTTGCACAGAGCCTGAACTTCGTTCAGGAGTTGCGCCAGCGACCTGCATTCTTCCTTTGTGGCTACGCTGGCTTGCAGCCCGACGATGTGCGGCGCCTTTCCTCTCCCGCATTTGCCTTTCGGGAAAGCGTGGTGGACTGTGCCTGGCGAGCACAAGATCAGCCCTCGCAGATCTTTCAATATATTGTGAGCGTTCACCCCATGGGCAGACCAAGGCCAAACGACTGATCAGTCTTTATCTCGTCTTCTGAGCTTTCTCCATGCGGTGTAGGTTTTGGGAATTTTCAGAGCTTTGAGCTCATGCCACGCAGCAATGGCGTTACTTTTAGTTGGGTTCCGCTCCTGAGACATATACTCACTCAAAAAATTAATATAACGACCACTCGGAATTTTTTTGTATTCCTGATCGGGTTTGTTGAGCTCCACATAATGCCTCACAAGATCCCCATAGGCGATGGCCTTGCCGGCCGTGATTTGCTCTTCACGCCAGCGATTGAGCCGGTAGCGAGCACCCGAGCGTTCTTTGAAGTGCTTGTTGAGCTTCTTGGCTTGGGCAACAATCCAGTCTTTTGTCTCTCGATTGTTAGTGTAGTTGATCACCGGAGTTTTCATTGTCAGCTGGCGGTCTGAATCTCTATCTCCGTTTTTGCTCAGAGATCTTTTGGTCGGACTCTTCACCTGCCCGGTTTTGAGGAAGTGTTTGATCACTTTTTCGAGTTCATCTTTCCGAAGCACTGTGTACCGCGGGATTCCCAGCTTTTTTGCAAAACCCTTGATTTCAGTGGCATACCAGTAGCCGGAGTCAAACTCCTCAACACTCATCGATTTCTTGAGCTTTGGCACAAGTAAAGCCTTTCTTATGGCTCATGAAGGGTAGCAATTGGGCAGATACACTGATAGATGTGAGCGTGTGCCCCTTATATCGAGAGAGGTCAAAAAATGGAAGCCATTGTCGTTTTTGTAGGTTTTCTCGGAGCTGGAAAGACAACCTTGCTCCGACGTCTCGTGCCCAATCTGTTAAACAATGGTTGGAATCCCTTCGTCATTATCAACGATTATCTGAATGCCAACTTAGATGCGCAACAATTTTCGGAGTTTCTCAGTCTTGACCATATCAAGCCCATAAGTGGGAGTTGCATCTGCTGCAGTGGGTTGGCAGAACTGCGCTGTCAGGTCAATGCAATAGCTGAAAGACCACGGGGAATCACTCTTATCGAGGCCAATGGCACAACAGATGCTCCCGCACTGATGGAGTTTTTGGCCGTTGGCATCGACCAACGATTTTCACCACCCTTTCAAATATGCGTGGTTGACGTGAGACAATGGCAAAAAAGAGGTCATCACAACGCGCTGGAAAGCAACCAGGTGAGAGTCGCGTCTTTGATTGTCCTCAATCACACGGAAGCGGTCACACATGACCGCTTAGAAAAGGTCAAGACTCACATCCATTCATTGAATCCAGCCGCCCTCATCCGGAATTGGCAGGAGGTTCAATTTGACGATTTGCCACACCTAAAGCCAACATCCCAAGATCTTGGAGAAATGGACCCCTGTCGGGCCCAATGGGCCTCATGCTCGGTTGAACTGCCAGAGCGAATGCCGTCTGAGCGGGTTGAACAAATCTTGGAGGAGCTGCCAGACTCTATTTTGCGAGCAAAGGGGTGCACCCGAATGGATGAGAACGAAGGTTACACTTTCTTCGAGCGCACTCCCGCCGGTGAAGTCTTCACCCGACCGCAGCGAGGTGCACTTGTCTCAGGGCCACGATTGCTTGTTGTGGGCCCTGGAAGTGATCCCGATTTGCTCCGTGGGTTGATTGAAAGAACTGATCAAAACACAGTTTCTTGTTGAGCTTCTACGTCGACCAAAAGGCAACTTGTTCCCGTTTCCGTCAAAGATCGCACAAAAAATCCCGTCAATATTTGGATCTTCTGTAATAAAATGCCCCCATATATTGACACATACAATCTCTGAAGCCTAGAATTCATGCGAGATAACTCTCCTCGAAATAGGGCTAAGCTTTTGAAAAGAATAGCAGAAACACACCTTGAGTCCTGGTTAAACCAAAGACGGCGAAAGCCCCTGATCCTGCGGGGAGCAAGGCAAGTCGGCAAGTCAACTCTTGTTCGCAACTTCTGCAAAGCACAACGAAAGACAATTGTCGAAATCAATTTTGAACAGTTCAAACCCAATGTGTTTCATGGCTTCAACACAAAAATCATTCTCCGTGAGTTTGAGGCGCATACAGGCATCAAAATAGATTCTTCAAACTGCCTCCTCTTTCTTGATGAAATCCAAGAGCAGCCTTGGCTATCGAAGCTCTTCGATATTTCTACGAGGACTGCCCCGAACTCCCCGTCATAGCAGCAGGCTCTCTCTTAGAGTTCGCTCTTTCCTCAGCAAACTTAACAATGCCCGTGGGCCGGGTGGATTACTTCTACTTGGGACCAATGACGTTCTCAGAATTCTTAGCTGCGACCGGCTCTGAGGACCTCTGGACATCGGCAGCGGACATCTCGCGACTCACTCAAACCGACCATGTGCAGCTCTATGATAAATTCAAAGAGTTTTTATTCGTCGGGGGAATGCCTGAAGCGATTCTTGCGTTTAAAGAGGACGGCATATCTTCTGTTTCTGCAGTGCATCGATCTATAGTCCTCACGTACCGCGACGACTTTCCGAAATACTCTAAGCGCTTTTCAGTAGAGCATGTTGCCGAAGCTTTCAACTACTGTGGTATGAATGCGGGATTGCGCATCGTATACAGCAAAGCACTTCCAGAACTCGGCTCTCGCTCAATGAAGAAGGCCATCGGTTTGCTAGCAATGGCAAAAATTGTTTTGCCGGTGTACCTCTCACCTGGCCACTTGTTTCCTTTGCAAGGGCATCGGGTGGAAAAGGTGTTTAAATCGTATTTTCTGGATGTCGGTCTCGCAAACAGCATTCGGAAAATAAAGTGGAGGCACATCTCTTCTCTCGACAACTCAAAACTCTCAACTTTGGGTTTTATGGTTGAGCAGTTTGTTGCGCAGCACCTCTACTACCAAGACAAAGGATCAGATGAACCTCACTTGGAGTATTGGCTCCGAGAAGGGAAGATGCGCAACGCAGAAGTCGATTTTCTCGTCGAGCAAGATCTGAAGGTGACGCCCATAGAAGTCAAAGCTAAAAAGTCTGGAGCTCTGAGGTCGCTTCACCAATTTGCATTCGAGCATAAAGTAGAGAAAGCTTTGAGACTCAATCTTTCCATACCAGCCAAAGAAACGATTGAAACAGAGATTTCAAACAATGAAGGTCGTCATAAAGTAAAATATTCTTTGGAGTCTTTACCTGTGTATCTCGTGGAAGCCCTCATTGATCGGCTCCAGATGGAAGAGTAGCTGGACCCGTTCACTCTCAAGGCTTCAGGTCAGTCGTCCGCAGTTTATGAAGAAAAGGCCCGACCGTCACACTCCTTCCCAATGAACCCTGGCAAGGGGCTTCTCCTCTGATGTGAACCGCGTAGACCTCGTTTGAATTCTCATTGAGAAACAAAGGAGCTCCAGAATCCACGGCACAACTCGACTCAAAAGGGGTGTCTGGATGCGGGCCCGTGATGAGAATGGGTGAGAGTTGCTGAGTGAGAGTTCCGTTCCCTTTCTCGTCCTCGTCAAGATAGATCAGCATCTTCTGCCGGATTTGGCCAGGAATGAGAGGCTCCTTTCTTGGAACAAATTTGGCCACCTTGCCCTCAAAAGCACACACTTCAGACTCCTCGTTCCAAACAACTTTTTCAATGTTTTGAAACTCAGGATACATTCCTTTCAACGTGATAATGTCTGATTCGCTGAGATCAGAAAACAACTCACAGACCTCTTTCTCGCTCTGCGGCAAGCGACTTCCGTCTTCAGCCGACGCAGCCAATCGTCGCCGCAGGTTGTCATCAGGGTTATCAAGGGTCTTGGAAGACCGCCGAAAAACCACATTTTCCATGCCAAATCCAATCAAGATGATGTTGGGGTGACTACCAAACTCCTTGGCTTTCTTCTGGTCATAGTGAACTTGTGTGTCTGTCTTTTCATTTGGCTGAAGGTAACTCGTGATATTGGATACGAATGGTAACTGAATGCTTTGCCGCGACAAGGAGCCAGCCAAGCTCGGTTCATCTTGGGCCTCAACCCGAACAAATGCGGCATCAAATCTATCCCTCCCAGAAGACTCCCAACCGGGGTGAAGAATTGGGCTTCCCAGATCATAGACTTGATCGCGTGAAGGGGAATAAACAGCGAGGCGATCTTGCCTGCCTGAAACACAATGTGCCGCGGTCAGGAAAAAGACTCCCGAGCCCAACCGAGGTTCACGCACAAAGGCTCCGGAACAAATGGGGCTGAGACTGCAGCCACTTGAAGTTCCATCAAGAAGCCCCGATCGACAGTCTTCGTGGCTGGGCTTCTGAACCAAAGCCCCCACAATCTGTCCAGACGACAAGGTCAAGTCGGCGTTTTTCCCATTGTTTTGAACATCAGACGAAGAGACATCCTGTCTGCAAGCAACAAACAAAAGTTGAACAAGGAAACAGACCGAAAGGACTTTGCCCAAGAGAACCTCCTCGATTGAAACCTGCACCCTCAAGGTTTCAAATAGGTTGTCCGCAGGTCCACCTCAGGCTTTTCCAACTTGAAGAAGTCTTCATCAATGTTGGTGCGCCCTTGATACCTCACGAGCCGCGGAGGTTTGCTACTATCGAAAGTGTAGGTGGCGGGGTCCACCACGGCTCGAATGAGAAAACTGGATGCGGTCATCACAACCTGAGGAACTTTGCTCTTCGGCGCATACTTAAAGTCGAAATCAATGCTGCGGCTCAGGGAAGGAAGGACCATATTGAAAGTGATTGTTTTCCCCTTTTTCATCTCAGGCAGGCTTCGTGCCAGCACCCGGCCAAGGTCGGGACCCACAATTGAGTTTTTTTCTGCGTCAATTGTGGAGCGGCTCACGTCAGCTGTGTTTTTCTCTGTTGAGTGCTCTTCAATAGAGTAAACCCCACCCTTTCGAACGGCTGTGCGCACAATTTTTTCATGGAGACGGATTTTGCGATAGTACACAACGTGTGAAGAATCGGCTTGGGAGTATACCCATGAATAGAGCTGACCGTCCACCCGTTCCACCTTGCGCACTCGGTAGGTGTCTTTCCCAACACTCTTTTGCCACACCATTTCCCGCGCCACTGGCTTGGGTTCGCCTTTGGTCTCGTAACCCGGATACACCACAGAGCGACTCAGGGGTTCGGTTTTTGTGAGAGCCTGAAAGGCAGCATCATCCCATGTGGTCGAGGCTTGTTTTTTTCCTGAAGCAAATCCCGTTATCACCCCAAAAACAAAAACAACAAGAACACTCCTGAGAATCTGCTCAAAGGAAGTCTGCTTCCAGGTCGAGTTGGCTCGAGTGCGCATGCGGTGCCTTCCTCTCTACATAGCGGTTCATGGTAAAATGACACGTAGCGAAAAAGGCCTGATTTGTGCAATCTCAAAAACCTATTGCCAAGGACATTTTCATGACTCACCTGCTTCATCGGAAGATTCGGTCGTGACAAAAATCTTTCTGAAGATCTGGGATGGCCGTGTCAATCCCTTCGCAAAGGAGGAAAGGAGTTCCGCCCTCAAGAGTTTGCATGTTCCCAAAAACCCAAATCAAAAGGCTACCGAAGAAGCCGTGTGGACCGAACAGCTCAGAGCCCAACTGGAAAGCTCCTTCGAGCAGATGTTTCTCCCCACCAAAGGAGCCGCCGACCCAACCGAACACCTCCGAACAGAATCAGGCTCCGTGTCGGCAAAAGATGCAGATCATCAGCTGCACCTGTTCACAAAGTGGCAAGAACGACTGGCCACACTTCGTGCTTCCTGGCACCAGCGCCCTTTGCCAACCCAGCCCCCTCCAGCTGATCACCAAGATGTGGAGCAGCAACTCAAGGCCCTGCTCAAGGGCGACAAAACTGTGCAGGTTTGGATCCACCCGAGTTTCGCACGCCCCTTCACAGCCATTGGTCCCTTTCCCAGAGACCATCTCTTCACCCATCAAAGGGAGCACGAAGACCTGCTCCAAGCAGCCCTAATTGTGCACGAAGCTCAGCACCTCAATGACGGTGCCCAACAGGGCTGGCTTTCCTTTCAAAAGCAGAGCACAACAGAAATTGAACGTCCTGCCCTTCAGGCAGAGCTCAATTTCCTCCGGCACCAGAGCGCCGACCAAAAGACCGATTGGGCTCCCTCAGCTCTGCGCGCACAGTGGAATTTCGCGCTGGCCGCTGAGCAGCTCCCGCTTTTGCAGCAAGGCGATGCCAATGCCGCGTCGATTTTAGAAATTGTTTTGCAACTGGATCCCTAAAGCAGGCCACAAGGTTTTCAACTTCAGAAAACGTACATGTTTCCTCTTCTGGGCCCTGCCCTTGCTGCGTCTCCATAGCCCTCAAGGGCAGAACAGAGGAGGATTTATGAAACCTAAAGTCAGGAAGTTTCCACTTGCGGCACTGCTCGTCGCGGCGATTGGGGGTGGTTGCTCCCGTTCTCAACCTGAAGAGCTCACAAGGCTCTCCGAGCAGCAGCAAAAACCATCAAACCCGGCAACGGGAGCCAATCCCAGTCACCTTCCGTACGGCCTCCAAGAACCCCCTGCTTCAAACAATGGAGTGAACGACAGGAACATCAGCGTTGTCAAAAGATCAGTCAGTTTGTCTTACGACTGCCGCCGCGGCCAGGCCAATTGGGCCGCTTGGAGGGTGAAACCAGAAAACCTTGGCAACGCTCCCCGACAAGACGATTTTTTTACTGAAAAATCTCTGCCGTTGGGCTGCACCCGTACCGAGCCGGGAGCCTACCGTGGCAGCGGATTCGATCGCGGACACCTCATGCCTGCGGCTGATCGCACCTCAAGCGCTCGGGCCAATGCCGAAACATTCACCATGGCCAACATGCTGCCGCAGCACCCCGACCTCAATCGTGGCGTGTGGCGGGAATTCGAAATCCGTGCCCGAGACTGGGTTCGCGCAGGAGCGGTCGTGCACAACATCACCGGACGACTGGGGCACAAGGGCAACATAGAGGGAACCGCCTTGTCTGTGCCTCGCGCCTTCTGGAAAGTCGTGCTCATAAAAACCCGCGCCTCACAGTTTGGACAACAAGGTTTGGATCGGCTTCGCGTGGAAGCCGTTCTCATACCCAATGAAGCCGATGTCGACAAAAAACCATGGTCAGCCTACGCACTGAGCGTTGACGAACTGGAAAGCATCACAGGGTACGACTTCAACCCAGAACTGCCCGATGACGTAGAGAATCAACTTGAGGCCGGATCAATCTCAGTGAGTGAGAATGTGGCTGCCCTGTGACCCGCCAACTGCAAAAGGCGGGAAAAGAAACGCTCGAGCAGCTCATCAGTGATCTGGTGGTTGAGGAACACAAGCCGGAAGAAAGCTTTTCCTTGTGAATCTGTGGCGTAGTTGACCATGAACTCCCCCTCTTGGTTGATGGCTTGGCGGAGCGCAACTTGCAGGTCAGGCGTTTCAGCCGAGGCCTTGAAAGCAAGAAGTTGTGAGGAGGGCTCATCGGCTATTTTCACCCGAAAACAAAGACTCGTGGCCTGCACACGACTCACCAGTTCAAAGCGAGGGTCGGCCAGCAGTGCGTGCTCGAAACGATGAGCACGGTCAACCTGAGCATCAACACGACGCCCCCACTCCTGCTCGCCCACCATGAGCCAAGAAAGAAACACCTTCACAATATCGGGGCGCCGACCGCACTGCAGCGAGGTGAGGCCAGAGTCCCACGAAAGGAGCTCAGCAGGCGTTGTCTCCGCCGCGGAACCTTCTGGAGCCTGCCTCTGGGCTTCACCATGAAAAAGATAGGCTTGGCCTCCCCCTGAAGTGGCCGCCAGCAAGTCTTTGGGCTCTCGAAAGAGCAGGAAGGAAGCCACAAGCGGAACATTCATCATTTTGTGGGCATCCCACACAAAGGAGTCTGTCTCGCCAAGGCCTTCCAGCAGCCGACGATGGCGCGCCGAAAACAGCAGACTTCCACCCAATGCAGCATCT
>JANQPW010000514.1 GCA_028285285.1 Silvanigrellales bacterium | reverse complement strand
TTCAGAGGCTTGAGTTGAGCCCGCACTTTCACGTGCCTCAGCTAACCGCTGGCGTGTGCTCTCCGCCCACTCCGCATCAACATCTTCAAGAGAAAGCCCGAGTCGCTCGAGCTCGGCTGCAAGCTGCGAGCGTCGCATTTTGAAGTACAGACTGTTGCGCTGGTTCATCCGCACATCCAAACGCATGCTCCGTGCAAAGATCCGATTGGCAAGCCGGTGCGCCGGAACCTTTTTGGGGTCGAGGGATATCTTGACCTCTGACACATCTCGCAAGAGACGAAACTCGGCGTTTCGAAGCTCCATCAAGCGCGCACGAAGACCATCGTTGAGATGAAACAAAGCTCGTTTCACTTCAGATATTCTTTGATTTCGACTATGCTCTTGCGAATTGTTCTCGTCCAAAACAAAGCCCTCCTCAGTCGATATCGGAAGCAGAGGTTAAGAGTTGAGGTTGTCATGACGCAGGTGCAAAAAAAGGGGCTCATTTTTGCCCACCTCGGCGCGCTGCTGTTCTGCACCACAACCGCCCACGGCACCTCACGCTTTGTAGACTGGGTCACGACGGCTCAGTATGCCTGTGAAACCTACGAAATGTGGTCTCCCAGTCGTCAAACGACCGACCTCCGGGTGTCCCAGTTGTTTCAAGCCTGCCTCACATCCGTTGAGCGCTTAGGGTCTGAGCTCCAAAATGACATTCAGATTTCACTACCTGTGAAAAAAAGAGCGCTCTCGAAACTCAGAGAGCTGATCTCTTTTCTACGAAGCAACGCAGAGCGAATGAGATTGGAGCGATTACAGGGTTTGCCACCGCGCAAGGGTCTCAGCCTTTCCCAAATCGTGGCCATTGAGCATGGTGTTCGCCTGTCTCTCTCGCGACTTCGAAAAATCGAAACATGGAGAGGCAGTTTCACAACGAGTGCTGGTGCACACCAGCGCGGACGCAACTGGGCTCCGCTTCTGGGTGCACGCTTGTCGCTTCACATTGACCTTGGGAGAGATACCGAAGGGTACAGTGAGTTGTCCACAGGAACACCTCGTAAGGAGGAGTTTGGGCTGTTTGAGATTCCCCCAGACTCCTCAGACCTCTTTCATATTTCACAGCTGTGGGTCAAGACACAACGGCTTCAACGGCTTCAGTTTCAGTTGGGCACCTTCCCCGACGAAGACGATAGGCTCTCTCCTTCACGGTGGCCGTTTCTGAGCCTTGGGGCCAAAGTCAATATTTTTTCAGACTCGAGTTTTGCTCTCGATCTTCGTCTGCGTCATGACAGTTACGGAGTTTGGGACTACATCTCAGACCTGTACAAGCCCTCCCGCGTGGAAAGAAACTTCACGGAAATTCGCGTCAGCTATTTCCCCTACGTCAGCCTTTCTCAGGCCTTGACCCTAGGGGCCAAATATCAGGTCCACTGGTACACAGATCCGCAAAGCACTCTCACACGATTAAGCCTCGGAAGGCACGCTGCAGTGCGACCAACGGCAAGTTCACGGGCACGCTACCGCGTGAGCAAAATGGCAACAGACATTCAGTGGCGACCCACGCCTTGGCTGCGCCTCACACCGACTGCAATTTTGCTCTGGAATCAGGCAGAAGAGGAGAGCAACACGGGACGATATGCGGAGCTGCAGGTCGATGCCGATTTTTCCAGTTGGAGACTGAGCCAAAACACTTTTCACACAAGTCTCGGCTGTCTTTCAGTGCCCCCTCTTCAACTGCCGCAGCGCCACTTCCCCCAACAAGTGAGCACAGGTGCTGAGCTTGGTGTCTCATATTTTTTTAGCAAAAAAACAACCTTACAGGTGAACCTGTTGGCACAGCGAATCTCCCAGCGCCCAGATGCAGCCCACTGCCCGTGGAGTGAGACGGCTTCGGCAGAGCCCCATGTCACCCACCACAGCCTTGTTTTTTCACTCACGCAGGACCTCGATCCCCGAACCTTCTGATTTCCAAAAGTGACGCTCCGGCAGAGTGGCTGTTGCGTGGGAGCCTATTTCCAATTAGTATAGCAATTGAATATTCCGTCTTAGGCCTAACATATTGAGCAAAACGGTGCACCAGTGCGCCAAAACACGGCTTGGGCGAGCAATGAGTGGAGGACACAGCCTTTGAAAGTTCAAACATCTCGATTTGGCGAAATTGAGGTCGACGAAGGTGACATCATTCGCTTGCCAGAGGGGCTCATTGGCTTTCCTGAGTTGGTTCAGTATGTGCTGCTCGACCATGACACGGACTCGCCCTTCAAGTGGCTCCAGTCGGTTGATGACGGTTCAATGGCGTTTGTTGTGATCAGCCCTCTGACCTTCCGACCCGACTACACCGTCGAAGTGACAGAAGACGAGATCAACGTTTTGGAACTCAAAGATCCAGAGGAAGCGGTTATTTCGGTCATTGTAACAATTCCCATGGACCCCAAGAAGATGAGCGCTAACCTCAAAGCACCCCTCATTTTCAACCTCAGCAATCGCCTTGGGAAACAACTCATCGTCAAAGACCCTCAATACCAAACCAAGCACTTTATTATGGATGAAATAAAGAAACATACAAAGAAAGAGGCCCAAAGCGACCTTAAGAAGGCCATACAGAGCGCCGCTCAGCGAAAAGATGGAAGCTCAACTACCTAAACCTCCTTATTTTTTTAGTTTTTTTTAAGATTCCGTAAAAGCCCATCCATTTAGATCCCCTTGAATTCTGCCGATACCTCGCCTGAGCCAGAGTGAGGAAATCATGATCGGTGTTGTTCTCAACGACCGTTACAAAATTGAATCGGAAATCGGCGAAGGCGGCATGGCGTCTGTTTATCTGGCGACAGACACCATTCTTCGTCGTGAAGTGGCCGTAAAGATCCTTCACAAGCACCTCGCGTCAGAAAGTGAGCTCTGTCACCGGTTCCAGCAAGAAGCGTCCATAGCAGCCAAACTTGAACACCACAATATCGTGAAGATATATGACTATGGACAACACAGTGATGGCCGCAGCTTTATCATCAGCGAGGTGATTCGTGGAGAAAATCTCCACAAGCTCCAGACACTGCGCCATCGAAAGAAACTCGGACCCTTCGAGCCAGTGATCTGCGCCATGATCACGGAAGAAGTTCTTCAAGGCCTCGGTTGCGCCCATGCCATGGACTACATCCATCGGGATGTGAAACCCGACAATGTGATGATTTCAAAAGAAGGCCACGTGAAGCTCACTGACTTTGGCATCGCCAAGAACATCAGCAGCTCACTGACCATGGTTGGCCAATTTCTCGGCTCACCGAGTTACTCTTCTCCCGAGCAGGTCCGCGGGAAAACACTGGACTTCAAAACAGACCTCTTCTCTACGGGCATCATTCTCTACGAGGCTCTCTCTGATCGGCTGCCCTTTTCAGGAAATTCCGCTCACGATGTGATGATGAAAATCGCCAAAGGCGATCACAAACCCCTCGATCGCGTGGCCCCCCAAACCCCTCCAGAACTGGTGCGTGTTGTCAAGCGTGCACTCCAGGTCGATGCTGACAAGCGTTACAACTCCGCATCCGAGATGATTTCTGATCTGCGTGTGTATCTCGACTCTCTCAAGA
>JANQPW010000241.1 GCA_028285285.1 Silvanigrellales bacterium | reverse complement strand
TTTCCAATGGTGAGTCGACACGCAGTGAGTGTGCTTCCAATGCCAATCGCACCAGGCTTGCCTATTGTCGAGGGAAGGGGCATCACCACACCGCGGCGGCGCAGCCTTTGATGCCGGAGCCTGCGCTTGTGGTTCGCTTGCTCCGCCAGGGTTGTTGCCCGTTTGTTGTTTCTGCTCAAATGAGCCGCACTCTCTCAACCATTCGCTGTCGCTAATGCAATGGGCCATTTCCTTGGGTTTCATCGTGGTGCACCAAGCTCGCTTGTCAGCTCCGCTTCCCGAAGGCATTGTGCTGCATTTTGAGCCCCGATGAGAGGTCGAGGTCAAGCTCGGTGACTCGTCCGTCTTCTTTTTGTCAGAAGAAGTCTCACCCTGTTTACGGGTGTCTGAAGCTTGTGACGCTTCTTGACCTTCTGTCTCCGCATCAGACTTTACACTCGCCTCAGCATTGAGCTTTGGTTCCTCCTCGTCTGGCACGAATTCGTCGTCATCGGCGGAACCTGCACTTTGCGAGGATGCGTCTCCTTGAGATCGGAGGGAGCTCTCAGCCATTGGCTGCTTGCATGCCGCAATGAACACGAAGGTAAAAACGGACGCGATGATTGAAACTCGGAAAGGCGAAGTCAGAAAAAGAAAACACACGAGCCAGCCCTTCCCTAGAAAAGATGACCACATGCAGACAGGGTCATCGCTCGCAAACGCCAAGCTTTATTGTCGGCGATGGCCTCTTTTTTCTTGAGGTGAAGGGAAAAACACGTCTGAACTCGCCCACCTGAGTCTGTCTTGTTTCAGAGACTTTGCCACACTGTGAACACTTCCAAGCGGCAAACCACTGATCGCTCAGAACCTTTTGTTTGCCGCAGGCTCCCTTGTTTCAGAAAAAGGAATTCTCCTTCTCTTTTGCAGATCCATTTTCTAGATTGACCCAGCCTTGACCCAACCAGCAGAGCTCATTTGAAAGGAGTGTCTTCATGAATCGGTCTCTATGCCTCAGTATCATGGCCGCCGTTTTTTGTTTGCTCGGTTGCGACGCATCCCCCCTGGGAAGATCCACAACCACAACAGAACGTGTTGT